>JAMOMX010000275.1 GCA_027066935.1 Sulfurimonas sp.
TAAGTAAAGTAGGAACCAGATTGGTTTTTTTTGGTAAAAAAGCTTATCGTGGTTACAAAAAGAGAGGGTGGAAGATATATGAAGCTAAACTTCCAAAAGGACTCAATTTATTTGAGCATGCTTTTATATGGGCAAAAAATACCAAAACAAAAAAAGGACTTGGTTTTCATGTTGAAGCAAATTTAAAATTAGTTAAGAATGTAGGACGAAATGGTTTTTTTCCAGGCACATTTGGAGTCTACAATCAACCTAAAATCAACTATTTCAACGGTCGTACATATCCAGTTAAAGCAAAGCTAATTACAAAACTAGCACCAATGGCATTTGGTGTATGGAGGTTTACGGCTGGTATGAGAATTAGAGAAGGTGCTACTTGTACTTTTAACTATAGCATTAATAATAATAGCTGTACACATTGGACAGATCGTGCTGTTAGAGACGCTAAATTTTTATCAAGGTTGCCATTTTGAGTATTAAAATAGAGATGGAGGATACTAGAGTACTTGATATCTATTTTGATGGATATTTTAAAGATTTGTACGAGTTTTATAAGATAGTTTCTGGTGTAGCCATAGGCAGTGATGGTGTTATGGAGTTTAAAGAAATATTGTTTATTTATGAAGATTTTCTTGATATTGAGCTTGCAGAAATAACTGTGTCAGATTGTCAAATAGAGATTTTTGTTGATAATAATTTGGTAGACATTGAAAATAAATTACACTTTTTTGGTAGCGAAATAATATCGAACAATCAAAAAAATAGGGGTAACTTTTTAACTACAAAAGACCCAGCTGGCTTAATGGTCAAAATAAGTAAAAAGCGCAAGGGCGACATCGTAAAACTAAAAATACCTTATAAAGGCAAAATAAACATAATTGATGATTTTTATCATTCTCTTGGCTTAAATTGCAAAAATGGAGTAATTGCAATCCAAAATCTTCGTATTGATTATTATAGCGAAAAGGAGGATATACAAATTTTAACAGATGGTTTTAATCTGTCTCTGTTGCCAGTCCTAGATAAAAATATAAATCCGCACGTCATCAAAGAAATTATCAAGCAAAATGGAGGAACAGTAGTAGACGATGTTGATAATTTTTTAGCAAGATTAGTTGTTGCACATGACCCAGCTAAGCTAACTTTGACAATATACTTTGATGTATCTGAGGATCAAAAACTATTTAACACTTCAGAAGAGACTCCAAAATGTTGCCAATCAATTTTTGCAAAACTGTTAAGATTGATTGGAGTAAAGTATAAAAATGGGTCGGGTCTTAAAAATTAACTTTAAAAAAAAGGAAGTCAAACCACAAAATTACTGGAATAATATTTGCTATACATAATTAGCTTATAAAAACTATCCCAAAGGAGAAAAGATGCATCTCATAAAATCTATACTATTTTTTCTCCTATGCTCACTATCAGTTTTTGCAAATACAACACCACTAGCTACCAAGATAGGAGAGTTCTCCTTCACCATAACAGACTTCGACATAAAAGTAGGAGGATTACCTCTCCAAGTAAATAGAACCTACTCAACCCTACAAAGATTTGAAAAGCTAGACTTCGGATATGCCTGGAGTATAGATTTTCAAAATGTAAAAGTACAAGAAAATATAGTACCAGGAGAAGAGTGGAAAATAACACCAGATAGATTTATAGGCTACTGTTTTAAAACAGATAAACAACACTTGGTAAATATATCTTTGCCAGATGGAACAACAGAAAGCTTTGAATTTAAATTTGCAAGAGAGTGTGGTGGTTATCGTATAGGAAGTTTCTACGATGCACCAATACTCTATGCACAAAACGGAAGTGAAGCAAAACTAGAGACTATAGATGAGACAGATACAATCTATGTTAACCAAGCAGGAGAGATAATAAACCCATACACAAATAAACTATATAACCCAAACCAATATAGATTAACCCTCTCAAATGGCATGATATATGAGATATCTGAGTTAAAAGGCATAACAAAGATAACAGATCCACAATCAAACACTCTAACCTACACAACAGATGGTATACAAAGTAGCCGTGGAGAGTCTCTAACATTTCTTAGAGATAATAAAGGTCGCATAACAAAGATAACAG
>JAMOMX010000276.1 GCA_027066935.1 Sulfurimonas sp.
GTTATATCTTGAGAATCACTACCACCATTACCATCACTTACTGTTACAGTTACTGTATATGAACCTGCATCTGTTATGGTAGTTGTATATCTGTTTGAACTCATCCAACCTGTGTATGTATATGTTAATGTATCATTATCATCATCCATAGCTGTTGGTGTTATGATTATGGTGTCATTTTCTGTTACTGTAATATTAGATATATTATTTAATACTGGTGCAATATTTGAGTTATCATTATTATTTTCTTGTGACTCATCATCACTAGATTCTTCTTCCTGATTCTCTTCTTCAGTTGAATTATCATCTTTTACTTTATCATCACTAGATTTTTCTTCCTCATTTTCTTCTTCGGTTGAACCATCATCTTTTACTTTATCATCACTAGATTCTTCTTTCTCATTCTCTTCTTCAGTTGAATCACCATCTTTTACTTCATCTTCGTAAGTATTTTCTTTTTCAGTTTGTATTGCTACTTCAAAGTTTGATACACTTCCTACATAAGCTTTAACAACATCTAAAAAGTTTTGCATTTGTGTTGCTTTTGTTGGATTATTTGCTGTAACTCTTGCTTTTGCTTTTGTAAATATATCATCTATATCTACTGGGTCTGTATCATTAGTTAATGTATTTGCAAAATCATCTTCTAAGTTATTAATATTCATCACATACATCAGTTGTGCTAATTTTGCTACATCTACACTATTTGATTTTACAAAATCTCCTAATAACTCTATTGAATCTATTCCTAGCGCTGTTAGTATTTTTTGTTTTAAGTGAGGATATTTATATAAGAATGATGTTATTGGAGATATTACTCTTGATGAAGAGGATACTTTATATGTCATTGTATTAGGAAGTCCTGTATCTTCAAAGAATCCTCCACTTACTGTTATCTCTCCTGTTGGTGCTGGTGTAAAGGTATATGTTCCATTTGATTTATATTTTGCTTTATTTGAATTTGAATCTGTTACATTCGCATCTCTAATATATCCATCTACTACTACTATATCTGTACCTAAAGCTGTTCTTATTTCGCTTTCATTTTCGCTACTACAGCTTGTTATGGTTAGGATGGTTAATAAAGAAAGTATAAATTTTAGTATGATATTTGGCATTTTATTTCTTTTTATAAATTTTTGTAAAGCTATAAAGATATTAGAAAATTTATTTTATTGAAGATTATTTTAAATGTAGGTTTTAATTTATATTTTTAGCTACATTTTGCAATATTGTAATCTTGCAATAAAGACCCAATGAGTTTTACTATCAATTATTATTGTTAAAATTTAACACAAAAGCTTATCTTAAAATAGATTAATATATTATTAATATTAGTTATCTTAACTCCATTAAAAATAGCTATATTTATGCCCTCTTACTTAACAATTTTAACAAGCACTAAAAATCAGCCCACCACATCCTAAGATACAAGCCTAAAGTGCTAGTATATCCAACATCACTAAAGACAATATTTTTATTTTTATCATATATTATGGTTGTTGGAAATACTGAAATATCAAATTTACTAGTTATATGGCCATCATTATCATTTACAACATTATAGTTTAGTTGATTGTCTTTTAGATATTTTTTTATCTCCTCATCGCTACCTGACTTATAAGCAATAGTTAAAACTTCATAATGCTCAGAAATTTTTTGAATATTGCTAGCTTCTAATTTGCAAGATGGACACCAAGTAGCCCAAAAATGAATCATAATGATTTTATCTTTAGGTAATGAATATTGTGTGTTGTTTAAAAGAGTCACAGATTCTATATTTAATTGGCTTTTATTTAGATCCATACTTCTGTAGATGCTGATTACATTGGCAAATATAGTTATAAAAATAAAAAAAAATATTATCTCTTTAATGTAATGTTTAAATTTTTTCAAAATATACCTTCATAATAACAAAATTAGTATCTAAAATTTTAAATTAATAGATTTTATATCTATTAAGCACCTCTTTTAAAGTTTTCTTATCCAAATCAACTTTTTTATCTGAATAAAGATTTGTCTCAATAGTATCTATTATCTCTTGTACCACTTTATCATCTTTGTATGGTAGCAGTTTCAT
>JAMOMX010000277.1 GCA_027066935.1 Sulfurimonas sp.
AACCCCCCTTGTCAACGAGATTTGACGAGATTTAAGGAAATTAGAATGAGCATCTATAGAGAATACGACATTAGAGGTATCTATGATAAAGAGTTAAACGAGCAAAGTGTAACTCGCATAGGTTTTATTTTAGCTTCTAAAATTCAAGGTGAGTATGTAGCTGTTGGTTACGATGCTAGAAGTCACTCCCCTATACTTTTTGAGTATCTAGTGCGTGGACTTAATGCTGGTGGTAAAAAAATTCTTGCTATGGGTTTAGTTCCCACTCCAGTAAACTACTTTGCAAACTATCAAAAGTGGGATGGTACAACTCCATCAGCATCTGTGATGATTACAGGCTCACATAATCCTAGTGAATATAATGGTTTTAAAATAACTATAGATAAAGCACCTTTTTTTAGTGAAGATATATATGCACTTGGTCGAGAGTGTGAAGCAATGGATTACATTCCAAAAGCTGATAAAAGAGAAGTAACAGAGATAGATGCAGTAGTTCGCTATGTTGACTTTTTAGTGAATGAGTTTCAACACTTAAAAGCTATGAATACAAAAATTGCTTATGACTGTGGAAATGGTGTGGCTGGTGTGGTTACTGAAGATATTTTTTCTCGCCTTGAGCTTAAAACTACTGGTCTCTATGTTGAGCCAGATGGAACTTTTCCAAACCATCATCCAGATCCATCAGAAGAACACAACCTAGAAGATGTTAAAAAACTTTTATCCTCTGGCAATGATATAGCTTTTGCTTATGATGGTGATGCAGACCGTATAGCAGTTATTACTCATAAAAATAATATTAAGGGCGATATGATGGCTCTTTTATACTCTATGAAAATGGATAAACCCACTGTTATTGGGGAAGTTAAATGTTCTCAAGTTATGTATGATGAGCTTCAAAAGCGCGGTTGTAATGTCATTATGTATAAAACAGGTCACTCAAATTTAAAAGTAAAGATGAAAGAAACAGGTGCAGATTTGGCTTGTGAAGTAAGTGGGCATATATTTTTCAAAAACCGTTATTTTGGTTATGATGACGCAATTTATGCAACTCTTAGAATGTTAGAATTAATTCATGATGGCATTGATTTAGATGCAGAGTTAGCAAAACTTCCACAAGTTTTTTCAACTGAGGAGATAAAAGTAAAAACAACAGAGAGTGAAAAATTTAAAATTATTGACAAAATTAAAGAGCTTTTGCAAAATCCACCACCATCTTTTCCAACTATAAAAAATATTATAGATGTAGATGGTGTCCGTATAAATTTTGAAAATGGTTGGGGGCTTGTAAGAGCTTCAAATACTACTCCTGTTTTGGTTACAAGATTTGAATCAACCTCACAAGAAGATGCTATAACTTATGAAAAAGCTATAAATGATTTAATTGAAGAAGCAAAAAATGGAGTAAAAAATTCTAATGTTTCATATACGGATTAAGTTTTAAAAGTATTAGATCCGCAAACATATTTCCCAATAAAGTTAAAAATGATGTTATCATTAATGTCCCCATAATTATTGGATAGTCTCTACTTAAAGCACTCATAAAAAACAACTGTCCCATACCATCAATTCCAAAAATAGATTCTAAAATAACACTCCCACCTATCAATCCTGGTAGTGATAACCCTAAAAGTGTAACTATTGGTGGTAATAAATTTGGAAGTATATAATAACGAAGTAGCTCTTTTTTACTAAGTCCACGGGAGAGAGCAAAATAATAATAATCACTTTTTAATATCTCTAAAGTAAGTGAACGCACATAGATAATCATACTTCCAAGCCCTACAAATATCATAACTCCAACTGGCAAAACTAAGTGCCAAGCCATATCTGTATAATACGCTAAACCTACTTTTTCTTCTATAGAGTGTAGCCCTGCAATTGGAAATAAATCTAAGTTTAATGCAAAAAATATTATAAATAAAAGTGCTAAATAAAATGATGGCATAGAAAAAGAGATTAAAGAGATTTGGCGGATTATATAATCTGTTTTTTTTTCATAATTTAGAGCTGACTTTATTCCAAGGTAAAGAGATATTACAAACACAGCGATAAGTGCTGTTATATTCATAATGAGTGTAATGGGTAGTCGTTTTAAAATTTCATCTGCTACATCTCCACCAGTTACAAAAGATATTCCAAAATTAAATGAAAAGATATTTTTCACCCACTCAAAATACTGCTCCAAAAGTGGTTTATCAAGTCCATATACAGCTTTTAAAGCGTTAATAGCTTCATCTGTCATATTTGGATTTAACTCCCCTGCACTTAAAAAACTATTTGGTGCAGCATGGATTGCTAAAAAAGATATTATAGAGATTATAAATAACATAAAGATTATATAAAAAAGTTTTTTGAAGATGTTTAACATGTGGAAATTATATCAAAATAAATATAATTTATATCCCTCTATAGATATTATAAAAGAGATAAAAAAAATTATAAACTTGTATGTAGCGTTAGTATAATATTATCTTGATTGGGAATATTTATATCACTATGAGCTGTAAAACCAACATAACTAATATCAAAATCAATTTTGTCTAAAGATGTACCAATGCCCACTGAATAATCTGAACCATAATTAGTATAAAGACCATAGTGTGTAGCTACTGCAAAGCCTTCAAGGAGGGGAGCACTTATACCTACTTCGACATAGTTTTCTACTGAAGAATCGTTAGTTTTTACACCTAATGAATATTTTGCACTTAGTGATAACATTTCAAAATCGTAACCAATACCAGCATATATTTCACCAAAATTATTTGCATCAACATCATCAATAAAAGCGTATTGAATAAAGCCAACATCATAAGAAAGACCTGAAATAATACCAATATAACCAGCATATAGATCAAGTTCCATCCCTTTAGCAAAAGAGATATTTGAGCCCCATACTCCAATATATGCACCTTTGTAGTCCAAGTCAAATCCACCTTGAATTGCCATACTATCATTAGTTTGACTCATGCCTCGCCATACATAGTTAGTTGTCATCGCTACATTTGCACTAATACCTAACTCTTTTTTAAAATCTGCAGCAAATAATACTGTTGTTGCTAAAGTAGCTACCAAACTTAATTTAATTAATTTCATAATAGAAATCCTTTATTTTAATTTGTAGATTATTGCATATGTGTTTAAATATCAATCAATTTTATGATTAATATTTAAGCAGTTTCTATATTTTGTGCTGTTTGTATCATAATGCAGAAGTTTTCAACATCTAACGCACCACTACCAACAAGAACTCCATCAACACCATCGGATTCCAATATATCTTTTGCTGTATCTACTTTAACACTTCCCCCATATAAAAGTGGTGCACTTGATTTTTCTTTTAATTTTAGATGTATATTGCTTATATCTTTAAGTGTTGGAGTAAGTCCAGTTCCAATAGCCCAAACTGGCTCATATGCAATAATTAAATTTTTATAATTAACATCTATCCCATCATATTGAAGCTCTAAATATTTCATCATGACATCTATACCTTCCTCTCTAACTTCAAGGGGTTCTCCAACACAATAGATAATTTTAAAACCTAAGTTTTTATAAAAATTAAATTTTTTTATAATAGACTTTTGAGTCTCTCCTAAAATATGACGGCGTTCGCTATGTCCTATAAGGATAGTCTTAATTTTAAATTCTTCAAGTTGTTCAGTGCCAATTTCACCAGTAAATGCTCCATTTTTTGTTGCATATGCATTTTGGGCACCTTGAATTGTTTTTCCAAAATGTAAGTTTAAACTACTCATCGCTGGGAAAACAAATACTTCTTGCTCACAATTAGTATCATCTAAAAATTTTTCTACATCCATTATATATGATATAGTTTTTTCTCTTGTTAAATTTGTTTTTAGGTTTGATGCAATAATCATTATTATCTCTCTTTTATCAATAAAGGCTCTACACCAGGAAGAACTTTTCCCTCAAGAAGTTCAAGTGAAGCTCCTCCACCAGTAGAGATAAAACTTATCTCTTCATCTACCCCAATACGCTGAACAAGGTCAGCAGTATCACCACCACCAACAACTGTAGTAGCATAACTATCTGCTACATAATGAGCTATTTTACTAGAGCCTCGTGCAAACTTATCCATCTCATAAACACCCATGGGACCATTCCAAAGAATTGTTTGAACATCATTGAGACCCTCGCGGTAAAGTCTAACAGTAGCAGGACCAATATCAAGTCCCATCCAGTTATCAGGAATCTCTTGAGCTGTAACTATTTTGCTAACTGCGTTAGCTGCAAATTTTTCAGCTGCAATTACATCAACCGGCAGATAAAATTTTACACCAAGTTTTTTCGCTTCATCCATTATTTTTTGAGCTTCTTCAAGTAGATCATCTTCAACTAAAGATGCACCAATATTATAACCCATTTGTTTTAAAAAGGTAAATGCCATACCACCACCAATAAAAATTTTATCCACTTTTGGCAATAAGTTTACAAGCGCTTCTAATTTTCCAGAGACCTTGCTTCCACCAACAATAGCGGCAAAAGGGCGAACAGGGTCGTTTATAAGTTTAGCGAAAAAATTTATCTCTCTCTCAAGCAAAAAACCAGCAGCTTTATGAGAATCATCAAAAAACTTTGTGATTCCATATACGGAAGAGTGAGCACGATGAGAAACCCCAAAGGCATCATTTATATAAAATTCTGCCATTGATGCTAATTTTTTTGATAATTTTTCATCGTTGGTAGTTTCACCAGCTTCATAACGAAGATTTTCCAATAAAAGAACCTCGTGTCTAGGTAGTTCCTTTGTTCTTTTCATAGCATCTTTACCCACCACATCACTTGCTAACTCAACGTGACGCTTAAGAAGTTGTTGAAGTCTACGAGCAACTGGTGCTAGAGAATACTTTTCTATCATTTGACCTTGAGGACGACCTAGATGGGAAGCTAAAATAACAGCACAATCTTGATCAAGACAATAGTTGATAGTTGTTACAGCTGAACGGATACGTCTATCATCAGATATATTTCCAAATTCATCCATCGGTACATTAAAGTCACATCTAATAAAAACTTTTTTATCTTTTAAATCTAAAGATTTTAAGTGTAATAATTCCAATTTAAATCCTATCTTGAAATATGAAGAGCCATATCAATTAAACGCATTGAATAGCCCCATTCATTGTCATACCAAGCCATGATTTTAACCATATCTCCACCAATAACTTGTGTTAAATCTTCCGCAACAATAGAGCTATACTCACATCCTACAAAATCTTGAGATACTCTCATCTCTTTATCTATTAAAAGAAGACCTTTTAAGTTAGTCTCAGCGGCTTTATTAAATACTGCTGTAACTTCCTCTTTTGTTGTTTGTTTTGATACAACAACATTCAAATCAACCATAGATACATCAGGCGTAGGTACACGAACTGATTGACCGTGTAGTTTACCTTTAAGTTGTGGCATAACAAGAGAGATAGCTTTTGCAGCACCAGTAGTAGTTGGAATCATATTTATAGCTCCAGCTCTGGCGCGTCGTTTATCTTTTAAATGTTTAACATCTAAAATATTTTGATCGTTAGTGTATGAATGAATAGTTGTCATTAAGCCTTTTTCAATTCCAAATGCATCATCTAAAACTTTTGCAACAGGACCTAAACAATTTGTAGTACATGAAGCATTTGAAACTATCTTTTGCCCAGCATATAACTCTTCATTTACTCCCATTACGAATGTATCAGTAGCTGTATCTTTTGATGGAGCTGAAAATAAAACTTTTTGTACTCCATTGTCTATATGAACTTGAGCTGACTCTTGAGTTAAAAATACACCAGTACACTCTAATACCATATCTGCACCACAATCAGCAAATTTCAAATTTTTTGGATCACGATCAGAAAATATTCTAATATTATGACCATTTATTGATAAATTTTTGTCATCAACTTGCTCAATATTTGCATTAAATGTACCGTGAACAGAATCATTTTTTAAAAGATATAACATCATATCCATACTAGCCATATCGTTAATCGCTACTATCTCTACATCACTTCTTAGTGTAGCTATACGAGCTACACAACGTCCTATTCTTCCAAATCCATTAATTGCTATTTTTAACGCCATAATATTTCCTAAGATAAAAAATTGGGTTATTTTATCTAGTTTTAGCTATAATCCGCATTAAATATGAAAACGATTGCACTTTTTGGAGGTAGTTTTGACCCTCCTCATATCGGACATAAGGCTATTGCAAAGGCTGCACTGAATTTAAAAGATGTTGAAAAAGTGATAGTTATGCCAACTTATCTTAACCCTTTTAAATCTATTTCTCATAACTCTTACGAGGATAGATTTATATGGCTTAATGATATTTTTAAAGAGAACAAAAATATTGAAGTGTCAAGATTTGAGATAGATAAAAAAGAGAAAGTCCCTTCAATCATTACTGTTAAACATCTTTTAAAAAAATATTTTAAAATATATCTTATTATAGGTGCTGACAACTTATCCACACTAAAAGAGTGGCATAGGTATGAAGAGTTAAAAGAACTTGTTACTTTTGTTATTGTTACAAGAGATAACATACTGATACCAAAGGGTTATTTAACTCTCAATGTAGATGAAAAAATATCATCTACACAAATTAGAAGGAATAAATTGCAAACAAGAATAAAAAACATTACAGATCTATTGGATAAAAATAAAGCTGAATCTATAGAGGTTTTTGATTTAAAAGATAAAAACTATATTGTAGACTATGCAATTATAGCATCATCACTTGGTCCTCGTCATACATTAGCATTACTAGACCATCTTAAAAAAGGGATTAAGCCTGCAGAGATATTTAATAATGTTGATGAAAGTGGAGACTGGGTAGTAATAGATTTAGGTGATATTTTAATCCATATCATGACCCCTGAATATCGTATTAAGTACGATATGGAAACATTTTTAAGTGAGATAGGAAATACTAAAAACTAAACTTAAAAATGTTGATAAAAATCAAAAAAACTATATCTATTCTTTTTGATTTTCTTCTTTATTTTTTGGTTTTCCATTTAAATTTTTTTGTAAAATATCACCATAATCATATATAGATGTCACATATTTAACTGCTTCACTACCGCGAGCATATCCATATCTTAAAGAGCTATAATATCTTTTTTGAGATAACAATGGTAAGACAATTTTTAAATCATTCCAAATATTTTGATTTAAACCAATCTTTTTTGTTAGTTTTTGTGCATCTTTAACATGTCCCATCCCTATGTTGTATGCAGCTAATGCAAATTTAAAACGATTTTCGCCTTTTACATCTTTTGAAACATTTTTTATCATCTGTTTTAGATGTTTAGCGCCACCCATTATACTTTGTTTTGGGTCTAGTCTATTTTTTACACCCAATGATTTTGCTGTAGGGAGAGTTAACATCATTAATCCTCTCACCCCTGTAAAACTTTTAGCTCTTGGATTCCAATGTGATTCTTGATAAGATTGTGCAGCTAATACATGCCACGGAATATCATATTTTAAAGAAGCCTCCTTAAAAAGGTCTTCATATTTTGGTAATCTTGATTTTATCCGTTTATTAAACATCTTTGTATCATAATAATCAAAAAACAAAACATAAGAATAATAATGATCTTTTAAAGCTGCCATCTTTCCTGATTGATTATAACTGTTCATCCAAGCATACATATTTGATTCTAATTCGGTTGCTCCATCTTTTAAAACCCACGCTAATTGTTCCCGTCCACTTATTGTAAAAGCTAGTGCAATATCTGTAAAATATCTAAGATTTAAAGAGTAAATATTTGAATCTGCTATTGTACAATCTATAATATGATATGCTACTTGTTCTAATAATTCTTCAGTTGAGTATTCAGATGAAAAAGTTGCATTTATATCAAAACCATCTTGTTGTAATGATTTTATAGTTTCGCTGTAACTAGTGTCTTCGCCAACAACTATTTTTAGACCACTTAAGTCTTCAATATCTCTTGGGAATTTGCCAGTTCCAATCATACCTCTATAACATATAACTTGTTCTCTGACTTCAAAATAAGATGGACCAAAATTAAAACTTTTAATTCTTTGAGGAGTTTTTGCTAAAGATGCTGAAGTGATGTGAATATTTGGATTTTTAGATAGTTCTATAGCTTCTTTTATGGTACTTGCTAGAGTGATATTTAATTCAACTCCAAGATGAACAGAGTAAGCTTTTAGCAAGTCGTATTCAAAACCCTGAGGACCATTTACTCCAATATAATATGTACTTGGTGTATTTAATAACACAACATTTAACATTTTGTCTTTTTTTATTGTGCTTAAGACTGTTGGGTATATCATTTTATATATTGGTAGGTATCCAGAATGTGAAACCCACCCAAATATAAAAAGTGATATTGAAAATAATACAAATAAAATAAATTTTATCCGTTTATTCAAACTCATTAATTTTTTCATTAATAGTAGTTTACAGTTTTCTTCTTATGCAAAAATAAAACGATTAACCCCATTATCATATTCATGAGCTAAAACCTTATTATGCACCTTTAAAATTGAATCTACTAAATAAAGACCTAAACCAAAACTATTTTTTGATGGATTTTCTTTTGTAAATGGCTCAATATAGTACTCTAATGGGTATTTAAGGCATTCGCCCTCGCTCTCAAAAGACAACTCGTTATTAATCATTTTTATTTTAACTTTTGAATTAGGGGAGTATTTTATACCATTATCAATCATATTTTTTATAGCAGTTGTATATAATCTATAATTTGCATTTATTTTTATGCACGAATCAACCATAACTTCTACTTTCCCATCATCCAGCATTGCCATATCTATAGCACCATCTATAATATCTACTATCCGATACTCTTTAAAATCAGTTTTATCACTTAAGCTTGTTACCTCTTCAATTAGTGCAAACTCATTAACTAATGATTCTAATCTTCCAAAAATAGAGCTAAATCTATCTCTTTGTTTATCAGTTTTTAACATCTGAGTAGCGATGGTTCCTTTTGTAATTGGTGTTTTTAATTCATGCATGATATTTCTTAAAAAAAGTGTACGTGATTCTAAAAGATCGTTAATTTTACATTTTGTAGCTTCTAGCTCATTTGCTATTGATGCTATCTCATCCTCACCATCCATCTTAAAACTTATATTCATGTTACCATTACCATATACTGCAATTTTTCTTCTAAGTCTTATTAGTGGTTGAAGTTTTTTTAATACAAGGACAAATGAGATACTAAGAATTAATAAAACGGTACTATATGTATATAAAACATTAAAATATTTATATGGTTTTAACACATCATCTTTAATTAACAATGAACCTTTTGGAGTTTGAATATAAAAATAAATTCTTTTTTTATATAAAAACATACTTGAGCGAAGGTTTGTAACAATTTGTTTTGTATAAAAACCTCTGGCATTCATCATCAGACGATTATCTACACTTTTAGAACCTTTTTGTTTTAATAAAATTCCATCTTTATATATATCTTCAATTTTTAATTTTTTTACAATTGTAAATTTATATACAGCTAGATTTGCTTCAAGCATAACAGCGGAAGTGTCTTTTTGTTGATGTTGTGTATATATTTGTGTTATGGTTGTATGTTTGGAAAATATATGATTAATATATTGTTCTTTATTTAGTTTATAAAACTCCCAAAATACTATACTAACACTTATTAGAGAAACTACTAAAGCAAATAAAACTGTAATTAAAACTGCATGGCGTTTCATATATGTCTCCTTTATAAAGGGAGTAATCCCTTTATAAATTCCTCTCACTAAAGCTTTGCTTGTCAGCAAGAAAAATTCTATACTTCTCACTAAAGCTTTGCTTGTCAGCAAGAAAAATTCTATACTTCTCACTAAAGCTTTGCTTGTCAGCAAGAAAAATTCTATACTTCTCACTAAAGCTTTGCTTGTCAGCAAGAAAAATTCTATACTT
>JAMOMX010000278.1 GCA_027066935.1 Sulfurimonas sp.
GTTAACAATAGTTACACAAAGAAAGTAGCCTAACAAAAAAAGGTAAAAAAACTTGCCTTAGAGATATTTTTTAGCTAAAATAGTAAGTTATATCTAAACCCCTAAGATGCTTAATTAAAATAGTTTAGTTATTTGACGATATTTCAGTAGTTTAAAGATAAGAGGAAGATACTTTGTATAAAAAAATCATCATAATCACAACTCTTATTTTATCATTGGTTGCATTTGTTGGTTATATGTTAAATAAACATATGAAAACTATAACTGATTACTCTAACAATGGTATTTCTAAAACTATCTGGGTTAGTGATCTTGATAGTGTAAAAGCTATACCAAATTACTCAAAAAAAGAGGGATTTGAACTGGTTTGGAAGAGTGATTATGAGAAGTATAAACAAGGATACTGTTTACAAGAGAATAAAATCTTCTCTGATGAAGAGCTTTTTAGAAGAGGGATTATTCAGTATATTGACAAATGGATTATAGTAAGAAAGAAAATATTGATATACAGATGGGGTTCAAGTCGCCATAGTAAAAAGACACCTGTTGGATACTATGCACTAAGTGGTATAGACTCTACAAACTGGTATGAGAAGTTTACAGCCAACTATGACCGCACAAAAAAATCTGGATTAAGAGATATGCTTTTTGATACATTTGATGCTAAGCCTGCTAACATCAATGAACTTCTAACTACAGATATGAGTGATATGACAGCAGGGTTTAAAAAGCCTGTGGCTCAAAGTTATGGTGATGATTATTGGCATATTTTCTTGGATAAGAGTTTTTTATTAATAAAAGAGGATGATAGACTATATTTTCATGCTTTTAGTGCAACATCCTTAATCTCAGGACGAGAAATATATATAGGCGACAAGTTAGGGTATGAAGATATATTGAAAAACAGAGAGGCGATTACACGCACTCCTTATGAAATAGATTATTGTGGCAATGTTAATTACTATATAGAAAAAGAGTATTTAGAATCTACAGACAGTTGAAATAAAATAATAAAAAATAGAAGGAAAATAAAATGCCAAGAATCAATCTAGATGATGAAAACTATGCAGCAGAGGTACTATCATACTATCTTTGGGGACAAAAGAGTGCACCAAGTCCTAGTGAAATAACAGACAATAGATGGATAGATAGAACTGGTGGTATAATACTAGATGTTGATCCAAATCAGTTTTTAGCTAAAAATGGTGATCTTTTTAATGCAAAAGATTTTGAATTGGCAGAGGTTTTCTTTAGCGGAAAAGATGGAGCAGGTAATAGTTTAGACTTAAGTTTGATAACAAGTGCTATAACACCAAATGCCAATGGAGGGTATGAGTTAACACATGGGCAATTTGTAGAACTGTTTTTTAATAAAAAGAAAGTAACTATAAAGCAATATGATGATGCAGACAAAGCACAAAAAAGCATAAGCCTATATAGAAGAAGTCTTGGTGTATTTGATGGTGATTATGGAAAAAGATCTTTTGTCTTTGGAACTGTCGCAGTAAACTTAGATAGAGCTAATGTAAAATATACACTTGATAAAAATTTAAATCCAATGTATATAAAAAACTTTGATTTGATTATTAACAAAGATGGTGATAACTTTGATTTTAAAGGTGGAGAAGGTAGTGAATTTGCAAATGAAGTTTTAAAAAAAGTTGCTGATTCATCAGGGATAGGAAAACAAGTTATCTTAGATTTTGGTGGAGGAGCTAAAAAGAGTATACCTATACTCGCAAAACATAGCTTTAATGCTCTTGAAGACTTGGATGGAATTAGAGATTTTTCTAAGTTTGCTCTGGAGTGGAAAAATATAGTATCCACAGGGGTTGTGGATTATCAAGATGAAAATGGTAAATTGGTCGTGTTTGGTAGTAATGGAAACGATTCTCTACAAGATGCAAAAATAAAACTTGCTGATTTAGCAAATAGTTTAAATGTAGGTAACCATTCAGCACCTAACCAAGAGGGACAAAAGCTCTACCCACAAAAACATTATTAAGCTCAGCCAGCACAGATCTATTATTTTTTTTCACAGTAGAAATGTAACCTCTGATTCTGTTAAATATT
>JAMOMX010000279.1 GCA_027066935.1 Sulfurimonas sp.
TGATAAAGCGTAGTCTCTTGTTATTTGAGTTATATCACCATTAGAAGTTACAGAGCTATCTTTTTTTACTAATGTATCATTATCGTGTGTGTATGTTTGAGTATAAGATGTTGTTTTACTTAATCCACTAGGTAAAATTGTAGTAAGAGATGTGGGAAAAGTATCTTTAGTGAGTGAGTCTATTTGGTATGTTACATCTTTTTGCACTCCACAACTTTGCGAGCTACTGCTTTTTCCATCTATGGCTGTGCTTTGGGTAAAAATATCTCCTGATGGTGAGATAGTTTCAAAAATAACAGAATTGTTTAGATGGTAATATTTATAAGTAGTAATATCTCCTGCTGCATGATTTACAATGCTTTCTTTAAAGTTTGCCGTTTCATTATTAGAAAAACTCCATGTAGCTTGCTCCGCGTCCACTACACTTGTAATTTTACCATTAGCATCAAAAATATGTAAAAATTCATTTGAATTTGGCTCTTTTTCGCTTACCATTAAGTGATTTTCATAAATAAATATATATGCAGAATCATCTTCATAAGAAACTTTAGCTAAATCATTGTTTATGTCAATTACTAAAGATGTAATTTGTCCATTTGGTGCAATTATAGAAGTTGCTATACCGTTAGAATCTCTTTGTATTGTTGTAACATTATTAAAGCTATCTGTAATAGAGATAAGTTTATCATTAACATTATAATCAAAGCTATAGAGCGTTTTTTTAGTAAAAGTATCTTTAGTCTCTATGTGGTTGTTATTTGCATCAAATAGATAAGTATAATCTCCATAGGTAATGGTTGTAACACCATAAACCACCTCTTTTTTATATGCAATGTTTGTCATTGTTCCATAACCAAGGTTTAAATAATTTCCATCTAATGTGTGATGAAGAGTTAAACTCCAGCCAGTTGCAATGGTGTCATTATCAGGGAGGTTACTGTTATAGTGTAAATATGTATCACTACCAATAACTGCTATATCTTCATGGAAGCTTGAATCGCTTGGGGAGATATAAGAGGCTATAGATACATCACATGGTTTTTTAGTAGGTAGGTCAGTTTTTATACATCTGTACTCAGTTTCACAATCTATGGTTCTATCTTGTCTACTAGTATTATTATCTTGTGTACAATCAACAACTGTTTCGTTTTCTGCTAGTGGTGGGAAGCCTGTGTCTGTACATTCTTCTGGCTCAGAACAATAACTATATGATAAACCATTATAAGGAACAGTTATAAGGATCTCTGGATGTTGACAAGTAGGTGCATCAGGGGCATGTAAACCGCCTACCCATTGCATTTGAGCATTAAAACAACCTTTACAATTTAAAGATAAAGAGGTGCCAGAGGGTACGCTTTGTGATATTGATAATAAATCTTCTTGACATAAATCAGCTCCATCTAATGAAGCATAAGCATTTAAAGTAAAATAACCATCTTCTGGACTTGAATCACAAGGGGGCAAGGAGCATTCATAATGAGTTACGGTAGTCCACGTAGTTATATTATCAGAACAAGAGTGTTCCATATATGGGTCGTCGTTAATTCTCAAAAACCGACCACCTGCATCAATACAAGCAGACATAACCTCTGAAAAATCTTCTTGCCACCAACCACTTGTGCGACCACCAAATTCATTTCTATCTGAAGGATGTTGCGAACATTTTGTATAACCTTGGTCAGCACCATTCTTAAAAACAAGCAATGTAATTGGTATAGAATATAATGTAGAATTTACAAATATTAGAATGAATAATATGTATTTTAGGTTATTCATCTAATGCCTTGTTAATGCTAAAGCACCAAAAATAGGTGCGATTATTGCAGATAAATTAATAAGAATGGAAGCAAAATAATTAATAACAGCAATATCAGTAATCTCAATTAAAATCATTTTTTACCTCCAACTTTTGTAAATAAATCTACTGTGAAAAACATAAAAACAAACCTATCAATAACTTCATAAACATTCCTAGTTAAAAAATATTTGTAATTATATCAAAAAAACATAAAATATTAAGTAAAATTATTTTATATATTTATTTAAAAAATACTGCTCGCTGTATTTTAATA
>JAMOMX010000280.1 GCA_027066935.1 Sulfurimonas sp.
GATGAAGTGATTTATTTTCTATCTCAAACTCTTCTTTTTTATCCCAAGCCCAATTTATGATTCTTTTAACTATTTTATCTTCTATAAAAAGGTTATGAACTTGAATAGACCACTCATAGTCTCGTTGTAACATAGTCATACCTAATAATTTTTGATGAAAATATAAGATATTTAAAGGATGGTTTGGAATAGCAGACAACTGTAGAACAACTTCTAAGTATTTACTAGAAATTCCTTCCCAATCATTTTGTATTTTTTCAATATGCTCAAAAGCTTTATCTGTAAAGCATCTTGTCCCTCTCCACGCCAAGCTATCAAAAAAGCTCTCTATTAAAAATTCATTTTGAGGCACCATATCTATAAGCTCAACTCGACAATATTCAGGAAGCTGTATACTCATGGCATCAATAATACCCCTATAAGAATAAACATTGTCAA
Source organism: Sulfurimonas sp. (assembly GCA_027066935.1). Taxonomy (GTDB): domain Bacteria; phylum Campylobacterota; class Campylobacteria; order Campylobacterales; family Sulfurimonadaceae; genus Sulfurimonas. The sequence continues at coordinate 439 of JAMOMX010000280.1, forward strand.
TATCAAAATAATCTTTTAATGGCTCCTTTTCAAAAGAGCTTTTAGGGTTACCTTTGTCTAAATAGGTATCAAATAAAAATTTCACTTTCAAATGATCTTCAAATCTTTCATAAGTAAAATAGATATACTCATTATTATAAAGTAGATTTTTTGCTAATAGTCCTTCTGAGATTAAGTCATATAAAAGACCTGATTGCAGTCTATACTTTGCTACAGTCTTTTCAACGATACTAAAAGCCTCATCATAAGCAACAGTTTGAACGTCTATCATCTTTTCAATCAAAGCTTTTATGACTTTATCAATAAGTTTTAAACTTTTTATATTTGGATATTTGTATTCTAACTTAGCTTCTACTCCTTCAATAAAAAACTTTATAATACTTGTTATCCCTTCATACCCATCAGGGATAGTAGTTAAACCTTTTTTATTAAGCCCTTCACAAAATAACTTTAAAAAAAGTGGATTAGAAAACTCTGGATGAAGTAACGGAATAGAAGGTTGAGCTATATTATAATTGTTAAAAAACAGTTTGGAAGCATTATATTCTACTCCATCAAATCCATAGTGTGTTACTTTTATTGCTAACTCTTGTTCAAGTATCTCTTTAGGGATGATTAAATCAAAATAGGAACTTCTAATACTAAGCACCAACCCCAACCATTCATACTGTTTAATAGACTCTATAAATCCTACAATAGAATTATTCCAAAAATTTCTCCCTTTTCCCTCATTTATCGCATCTATAAAGATGGTTATTCGTCTATTTTGAGTCTCAGCTTTAGCATTTAAAGCTCCTAAAAAATCCCACTCGTTACAATCTAATCGTAATAAATCCTTTAATATTTGGCTCCAAGGATGCACTTCACTCCTAAACTGTTGCCCCAGTAAAAAAATTGAATCATATCCTTCATTCATTCGTTGAGTTACAATATCTGCTAAAAGATGAGACTTTCCAATGCCAGCTTCTCCATTTAGTATCATAAATGGATTGTTTATAAATTTAAAGGATTTTGACTGAAAAAGACCCTCTGTCTCATAAAGCTCTGAAAGATAGTCTCTCAAATCTCTTATGTTACTATCATACTTGGTTGATGCTCTATATCCATCACGCGTTTTGATTTTCTTATCTTCTATCTCTTTCTCATTTAGTTCATACAGTAAATCACTAATCTTACGTGACAAAGGTTGAACTTCTTCAAATAATTGGATAATTGTTCCAATATCTATATACTCCACACCACTAAAATCTATAAGCTCATATATCTTTTCAAAACTTTCTAGTTTCCTGCTCAGTTCACTATTTAACTTATTTATCTCTTCATTTTCAAATCGAATATGAGATGCAAACTCACGATAAGAAATCATAAATTCATGATAAGCTTTATTTACTCTTTTTTTAAACTGTTCATTTCGACTGATTGCATCAAAATTTTCTAAAATAGAATCTAGTTTTATACTGATTTCAGGAGTATATCTTGCGCCCAAATCTTTTATAGCTAGCTCATTTTGATTTTTTAACCACTCCTTTGATAAATCTATTTCTCCAAAAAAGAATTTTTTTAATCCTCCATTTTCTTCTCTGCTTAATCTTTCAATAAATTCTGAACTACCCCAATAATCAAATTCTA
>JAMOMX010000281.1 GCA_027066935.1 Sulfurimonas sp.
CTGTGAAAATCAGATTTTTATCATATTTCAAACCTCTTAGAGTGCTTGTAAATTTTGCCTCTTTGTTTGAGAGTTTATAAAAACCTTTACTTGTTAGATGCACAAAACTTTTTACAAGCTCAGGTGGCAGATGTTTATAGATCTTTCCGAGGTAAATTTTCTTGGTATCTACACTTAGATTAAACTTATCAAAGTCAGCACTTTTTGCTACTATTTTTAATTTTGGTGAAGATATATTTGCATCTAGGTTTTTTAAACTCCCTTTTGCCGATGCTGTAATCTCTCCTAAAGATGATAGATCTATGCCTTTGTACTCTTTTGTATCTTTTATGAGTAAGTGTGTGTTGTATTTGAGAGTGTTGTTTATATCTTCTATGTTTAGTGATGTTTTGGTTTTGGTTTTTATAGTACCGACAGTTGAGATTATCTCTGCAAAAATCTCACTCTTTAAAACTTTAGATTTTAGATCTAACTCTGCAAAGGAGTCATAAATATAAGGCTTTATTTTAATCTTGTCATAGAGTATCTCGCCATCACTATTTAAAACAGCTCTTATCTTTTTTAAATCACCCTTGGCATCTAATGAGATTTTAGTCGGTTTTGTTATGGATATATTAAACTCTTTTAACTCTCTTTTTTGTGCAAAAACTTCTGATGTTAAGTTAAAAATTAGAGTATTATTTATATCTTTTTGGTTTAAAGACAAAGTTGTAAAAAAGTCAACATCTGCAACATTTGAGTCGATATCCGCCAAAATGTCAGTTTTCAAATCACCTTTTTGTAGACTATAAGTCCCATTTATATCTAACGCTTTTGGCTCTATATCAAAAGAGTTATATAAAACTTTACCATCTCTTAAGTGTGCTAAAAAATCAATACTCTTAAAATCCCCATTAGCACTAACTACAAAGGTAGGAAACTTTTCTATAGTTATATTTTGCTCTAAAAGTTTTGATTTTAAAAACTCATCTACTGGCAAGATATGAGATAAAAGCTCAATTTTAAAAGTGTTATTTATATCATCTGTATTTAAAAACACATCTGCATCTAAATCAAAATTTGCAATATTTGAATCTACTTTTGAGAAGATTTTTGCATCTAACTCTTTGGCAAGCAAGCTATAGTTTGCATCTATGTTTATCCCTTTTGGCTCTATGTAAATATCTTCATAAGCAAACTCTCCATCATCTATATCCAAATCTATATCTATATTTTTAAAATCTCCACTAGCTACAAAATCTAACTTTGGTAACTTTTTTATTGTGACATTTTGCTCTTTTGTGAACTTTTCAAGATAAGCTATCTTTGGCTTTAAGGAGCTATTTAAATCAAAAACAAGAGTGCTGTTTATATCGTTTATATTTAATCCTATATCGCTTTTGAGATCAATATCACAAACATTACTTTCTATAAAAGTTAAAACATCAGCTTTTAAATCTCCTTTTTCTATATCAAATAGTGCATCTACATCAAACTTTTTAGGAGATATTTTTATATCTTCATAAGTTAAATCTATCTTAGTTATCTTTAAGTTTGCATTTAAAAGCTTAAAATCTCCATCAGCTTTTAAAGAGATAAAAGGTGCAGAATTTATAGTAACATTTTGCTCATCCAAAAATGTAGCCAAAAACTCTTTTTGACTCCAGATCTTCATATCAAGGGTATAGTTTTCATCTTTTATATCAGCTTTTATGTCAGCTTTTGCTACATTGCTTTGGAGATTTATTTTAGCTTCTGCTTTTATATCTTTTTTCATATCATATGTGATATTGTTGGCTTCAACATCCAAAGAGTAGATTTTATACTCATCATAAGAAAAATCAACTAAATTAAATGAGAGCTTATCAACAATAATCTTTTTTAAAAATGCATCTTTACCGCTCTTACTCTCACTTTCACTCTCATTTGAGTCTGCTTTTAGTGTTTTTAAAAACTCCTCATCAATCCAAAGATTTGAGAGATTTATATCTTCTATATGTAAAACTCCATCTTTTAATTTTACTAAATCTGCTTTTAGTTTCAAATCTGCTTTTATCTTATCTTCATAAGAGAAACCTTTTATAA
>JAMOMX010000282.1 GCA_027066935.1 Sulfurimonas sp.
CGGCATAGGCATACGCATAGAGGACAACATACTAGTAACCAACACAGCCCATGAAAACCTAAGCATAGATATAGCCAAAAGTGTAGAGCAGATAGAACTCACATGTAACCTACCCAACCCCAAACAAACAATCAATTAGGTTTTTTGCTATTATTAGATACTATACTTATAGCAAAACAAAAAGTAGCTTAAAATCAAGAGGTGTGGGTAGATGAAGAGATTGGACAGTAAAAGTTTTGTGAAAAATTTATTAGAACCTTTTTGTGCTAAAGATGACGCAACTATTGTTTTGGATTTTTTTTCTGGTTCAGCTACGACGGCTCATTCTGTAATGAAATTGAATTTAGAAGATAATGGAACTAGAAAATTTATCATGGTTCAATTATCAGAAGAAACAGATAATACAGAATTTCCAACAATCTGTGAAATAGGAAAAGAGCGAATCCGAAGAGCAGGAGAGAAGATAAAAGCAGACAATCCAGATAAAGATGAGAAGCGTAAAGCAGATGATAACTGCTTATCATCTGTAGCTTCGAAACCAAAGGCGATGTGCAATAGCACCGCCGACGGAAGAACATTAGACATAGGTTTCAAAGTCTTCAAACTTGACAACTCAAACATCAAAGAGCGGGACAGCAACTTTGATAACCTAGAACAAAACCTCTTAGATGCAGTAGATAACATCAAACCAGACAGAACCAGCGAAGACCTGCTGTATGAGATACTCCTAAAATACGGCTTAGACCTAACCCTGCCGATAGAAGAGAAACTCATAGAGGGCAAAAAAGTCTTTGTCATAGGATACGGAGCATTGATAGTATGCTTGGATGATGAGATAACCACAGATGCAGTAGAACAGATAACCAAACTAAAAGATGAGTATCAAAGTTCCATCACGAGAGTGGTATTTAAAGATGGAAGTTTCAAAGATGCCGTTGTCAAGACAAATGCTTTGCAGGTACTCAAGCAGTTTGGGATTGATGAAGTTGTGAGTGTGGAGGGAGATAAAATGGATATAGATAAATTAAAAAATATAATTGATAAAACTGTAGAGTTTGTAAAAGAAGGCAATAGATAATGAATGACTATGATTTTTCTACACTCAATGATAAAGAATTTGAAAATATTTCTATTGAGTTGATTTCAAGAGAAAAAAATCAAAGATTTGAACGCTTTAAAATTGGTAAAGATGGTGGTGTAGATGGGCGGTTTTTTCGAGATGATGGAAAAGAAGAAATTATTCAATGTAAGCACTATTTGAAGACAGGATATAAAGGTCTTATATCTTCACTTAAAACTAATGGTGAAAAAAACAAGGTTGTAAAACTAGATCCTGAAAAGTATATTTTTGCAACTTCTTTACCTTTATCAATGAACAATAAAGAAGAAATAAGAAAACTATTTGAGCCATATATCAAAAATGATAATGATATTTATGGACAAGAGGATTTAAATGACATCTTAAAGAAAAATCCTAATATCGAAGAAGCTTATTATAAATTATGGATTAGTAGCACAACTGTATTTAATCGCATATTAAATAATGCAATCAAGGGTCGTAGTGAGTTTAAAATTGATGAAATAAAAGATAAAATAAAATTCTATGTTGTGACTGATAATCATCATAAAGCTATTAAAAAACTAGAAGAGTCACATACTATTATAATTGCAGGTGAACCAGGGATTGGAAAAACTACATTAGCAGAACAGATGGCATTATATTACATTGAAAAAGATTTTGAGTTTTACATTATTGAGGATTCATTAAAAGAGGCAGAAGATGTATTTGAAAAAGATAAAAAACAACTTTTTTATTTTGACAATTTTTTAGGTAGCAACTTTTTAGATGCTATACATTCACATAAAGATTCACATATAATGAATTTCATTGCAAGAGTTAAAAAAGATAAAAATAAAAGATTTATACTTACGAGTCGAACAAATATACTTAATCAAGGTTTCTCATTAAGTGATACTTTTAAAAATAAAAACATCAATAGCGATGAATTTATTATCAAATTTGAGTCATTAGAAGATATTGATAAGGCAA
>JAMOMX010000283.1 GCA_027066935.1 Sulfurimonas sp.
GAACTAACTTCAGGGGTACTTATGCCTACAACTTTTTCTTCGGCTTCATCGACATCTGGAAATTCTTTTAATGCATTGTAAAACTCTTCTTGTTTGTTCTCTGCTATTATTTGTTGAGCTATAATTACTTTACCAATCTCTACAAGAAATGCAGCGGTAGATAATACGCCCATTAGTTTGTTCTCTTTTTTAACACACCAAGCAGTTGCAAGTGCGTGTTGTCTCCTAGAAAGCATGGAGAACATATCATCAGAAATACCATAGGGGGTAAGGTTAAGCTTAAAACTTTTTTTTATAATGCTTGCAAGAGCAAATCCACGAACAGTACCCATTCCAAACAAACCAACAGCTTGAGAAATTGCGTTTATCTCACGAGAGAAACCATATAAAGGAGAATTTGCTGCTTTTAAAATATCTGCTGTTAGGAGTGGGTCTTTTTCCAAAATCCTAACCATGTCATTAAAGCTAGAATTTGGATCTTGATATACAGCCTCTATTTGCATAGCAGATTCTGGTAATGGAGGCAGTTGCTTGATTCTTTTAAGTATCTCTTCAGTCATGGTAGCTCTTTTTTGTTAAATATAATATAATTATAGTATATACAGATAAATTAATTCTGAATATTTACAAAATATTGTTATTATTTTATAAAACAAAATAAAGGAAACAGATGCAAAGAGATGCAATGCTCACACAGTTAGGTTATGCACCAAATGAAGCGCTATTAGCTCAGTTACAAAAAATAGAAGAAAATACTACGGGTTATGAAAAAATACAAAAACATATTATAGACCTACATGATCATTTAAAAGTCGATAATTCTTATGTAGCTATGTCAAATTCTGAAGATTACTTCAAAATTAAAGTAGAAGCTACAAACTCTACAACGGCAGAGATAGCTCATGAAAAAATAAAACATTTTAGCGATAAATATAAGGTAACAATAAATAAATTAGATAATAAAGAAACTTATTACATAACTGGTTTTCATCATTAACCAAGAACCTATTTCTATTGAGGGTTATGATCTTTTAACTCAAGAATTTAAATTTTTATTAGAAGTTCATAAACCTAAAGTTGCATACGAAAAAAAAGTAGCGGCAGATCAAGGTGATAGAAGTGAAAACGCAGAATACCATGCTGCAAAAGAGAAACTTCGTTTTATAGATAAACGACTATTTTATCTAAACTCAATGATTCAAAAATCTGTAATTATCAATCCCTCTTTAACTCCACATGAAAAAGTCAGATTTGGTAGTAGTGTAAAAATTGTTGATATTGATACAGACGAAGAGGAACTTTATACAATATGTGGAGTTTTAGAAGCGGAACCAGAACATGGATTAATCTCAATTCATTCCCCACTTGCTCATAATATGCTTGGTAAAAAAGTAGATGATGAGTTCAAAGTAAAGCTTCCAAAATCAAATAAAGAGTACGAAATTATAGAGATAAGTTATAAAAATATTTTTTCACTAAAGAAAAATATTCGATGTGAAAAAGATTTTATTTTTCATTAACATTAGTTTTACCATCATTTTGATATAATCCATTTTTAAAAATCAACTTTTTAGGATTCCATTGTGAGCCAACAATTAGAAAACATCGAAGAGCAATTAGCAAATCACAAGCTTTCTGGAGAAGATTACACACACATCAAAGAGATTTTAAAGCGTGAGCCAAATCTTGTTGAATTAGGTATTTTTTCAGCTATGTGGAGTGAGCATTGCTCTTATAAATCTTCAAAAGTTCATCTAAAAGGTTTTCCAACTAAAGCACCATGGGTTATTCAAGGTCCTGGTGAAAATGCTGGTGTTATTGATATTGGTGGTGGTTATGCTGCTGTGTTTAAAATGGAGAGTCATAATCATCCCTCATTTATAGAGCCTTATCAAGGTGCTGCTACTGGTGTTGGTGGAATCATGCGTGATGTATTTACTATGGGTGCTCGCCCTGTTGCTTCACTAAATGCTCTTAGATTTGGTAATATCTTAAATGATGACAAAACTGCTGCACATCAACGCTATTTGGTTCGTGGTGTAACTGAGG
>JAMOMX010000284.1 GCA_027066935.1 Sulfurimonas sp.
GACAAAATATGTCCAACTTACCCTATATACTTAGGTCAAATAAATTTAACAAAGGTAAGATTATGAAAAACTCAAACTACACATCAAACTTCTCTTCTTACATGAAAAGTAAGATATTTGGTCAAGACCAAATCATCGATGCTATGGATGACTTGTTAAATATCAGCTTTTCAGGCTTAAATGATGAAAACAAGCCCATCGCTTCACTGTTGTTTACAGGTCCTACGGGTGTAGGAAAAACAGAGTTTGCTAAAGAGTTGGCAAAGTTTTTGGATATACACTTTGAGAGACTTGATATGAGTGAATATGCCGATGAGTATTCAGCTAGAAATCTTACTGGTGGACAAGCTGGTCTAGTCGGATATGAAGAAGGTGGTATCTTGACCAATGCTATAAGAAAAAACCCTCACTGTGTTTTATTACTTGATGAGATAGAGAAAGCTGATAAAAAAGTTTATAACACTTTTCTCCAAGTCCTTGACTATGGTATTTTAACAGATACAAAAGGCGATAAAGTGGACTTTTCAAACACTATCATCATCATGACTTCAAACTTGGGAGCGACTGAAACCAGAGGTATAGGATTTGGTGAAAATACCAATATCAACAAAGAGTCCGCCGTCATAGACTTTTTCACTCCAGAGTTTAGAAACAGACTCGATAAGATGCTAGAGTTCAATCCTCTTTCATCTAAGGCAGCAGATAGTGTTATAGAGAAACATCTTGAGGATTTTTCTAAAAAACTATCTGATAAAAATGTTACTTTAAGTGTCTCCCAACAAGCAAAAGCACTCATAAAACACAATGGTTTTTCTGTGGCAATGGGTGCTAGATCTATCCATAGAGAGATTCATAATCAGTTTAAATCTTACATTGCATCTGAGATAGTAAATGGGAATTTATCTAAAGGTGGCAATATAGGTATCAGTGTAGAGAATGATAGATTTTCTTTTGAGGTTACACCAAAGGAAATCTATCACAATAGTAACAATCAAGCCAATCCTATATGTCCTAGTTGTAATTCTTCTATGGTATTGAGAAAAGCTAGACGAGGTAAATATGCAGGAAAGCACTTCTATGGCTGTAAAAATTATCCACAATGTTATGGAATTGTAAATATATGAGCCACTTGCAAATTTAAAGCACTAGTACCTTTCCCAGGATTATTTGGTAAGTATTTTTATAATATTATCAATCTGAGTTTTAATCTGTGGCAATTTTTGTGTAGCAACATTCCATACTATCTCTTCATCAACTTCAAAATACCAATGAATCAACTTATCTCTCATTTTTGCCATCAAAGACCATGGGAGTTTATCAAATCTATCTGTAATCTCTTTAGGAATCTGTTTTGTAGCTTCACCAATCACTTCTATCTCTCTGATACATGCACTAACTGTCTTATCATCTTGTGCAAACTCTTCAAAGTTCATATCCTCGATATAAAGAGTGATTTTTTCAATTCTTACACTAATATCTTCTAAAAAAAGTAGATAGTTTCTCTTCATATAACGATAGCCTCACTAAGTATTTGCTCTTTTAGCTGTTCTTTTAATTTTCTCTTTGGAACTAAATCGACAGCTACTTTAAGCTTATCGCTAAGATACTCCTCTATCTCTATAAAAGTCAATAAATCAGGAGTTTTTTTAAAATCCACAAGAATATCAATATCACTACTCTCTTTTTGCTCACCTCTAGCATAAGAGCCAAAAATACACAGAGATTTAACCAAGTATTTTTCCATCAAATATGGTTTAACATTTAATATACTGTCTTTGACCTGTTCCAATGAAGACATTGATAACTCCTTTGTTTGGTGTTATTATACCATAGCTTTTTTCTTTTTGTTTTGAGTAAGAAGATGTGGTGAGACACCACAGCCTACGAAACTAAAACATATATTTAAAATATGTAAAACATATTATTTTAACCAATTTTCATATTTTAAATTTGGTTCTATTTTTGATAATTTTTCAAAAATTTTATCATTGCTTATCAATATGGCATTTTCTGAAATAGCTGTTGAAGCAAGTAATAAA
>JAMOMX010000285.1 GCA_027066935.1 Sulfurimonas sp.
GCATAAATCAAATGCAATTGCTGAAGATGAACTTGTAGAAGTTTTTGAAGTTACCCAAAAAGCATTATTTAGCTCAAATGCTAAATATGAAGAGGTGTTTTTAGAGTTTAAAAAAGAGACTCTAAAGATGGATTTAAAAGCACATATAGTTAATGAAGAGATGATGTTATATATCAAAGATTCCCATATGGAGGATATTAAATCGGCTATTAAGCATATGGCAAAATCTGAACGTTCAACTGCTTTAAGACAACTCAGAAAAAAAATACTTCTTACTAAAGATGATTGGGATGAGTTAGAACTAAAAGATTCTATAGAAAAAGTCAAAAAAGAGCAAGTTAGAGCTCAAATAATAAATGAAAATATTCGTGCAGATGGCAGAACTTTAACAGAAATTAGACCCATATCTATTAGTACAAATGTGCTTCCAAGTGCTCATTCATCATGTTTATTTACTCGTGGACAGACACAAGCCTTAGTTGTTTTAACTATGGGTGGGGCAAAAGATGCACAAATGTTTGAAACACTTACAAGCGAGAGCACTCAAAATGAAAATTTCATGCTTCATTATAATTTCCCAGGTTTTAGTGTTGGTGAAGCATCTCCTATAATGGGTACAAAAAGAAGAGAGTTAGGTCATGGAAATTTAGCAAAAAAAGCACTAGAGCCAATTATGAATTTAGATGGACAAACTATTCGTTTAGTTTCAGAGATATTGGAATCAAATGGTTCATCTTCAATGGCTAGCGTTTGTGGCGGATACTTAGCATTAAAAGCCGCAGACATTGAGACTAGTGATACAATAGCTGGAATTGCTATGGGTATGGTTAGTGATGGTGAGAAATATTCTATCCTCTCAGATATTATGGGTTTAGAAGATCATGATGGCGATATGGATTTTAAAGTAGCGGGTTCAAAAGATGGAATCACTGCTATGCAGATGGATATTAAACTTGGAGGGGTATCTTTAAATATTTTAAAAGAAGCACTTTATCAAGCTAAAGAGGGTAGAAATCATATTATTGATATTATGTTAGAGGCTGAAAAAGAGATAAAGTTTAACGATGGTGTTCTTCCAAGCACTAATTTATTTCATATAGACCCTAGTTTTATAGGAGAGATTATAGGTCAAGCTGGTAAAACTATTCGTGAAATGATTGAAAAATTTGAAGTAGCAATAGATATTGATAAAAAAGATGGAAAAGTTAAAATTACTGGTAAAAACAAAGTTGGTGTAGCTGGTGCACGTGAGCATATAGAGGGCATTGTATCAAAACCAAAAGTACAAAAAATTAAGTATGAAGTTGGTGATAAATACCCAGGGAAAGTTAAAAAAATAGTTGATTTTGGTGCATTTATAGAACTTCCAGATGGAGTAGATGGACTTTTACATATCTCTAAAGTTTCCGATAAAAGAGTTGAAAAGGTTTCTGATGTTTTAAGTGAGGGTGAAGAGATAAGTGTTGAAATTTTAGAATTTAAAGGGAATAAAATCTCTTTAGGTAGAGCATAATAATTGTAAAATTTCGTTATTCACGCCAAAGCGGGAATCTACTTTAAACTCTCTTTTATCACATTTTTAGTATACTCCGCCCATCAATTTTTAGTAGGGAAATCTAGGCATTTATGTTTGGGTTGCTTCATTTTATGATGAGGTTACGCTATCCGAAAGATATTGTATTAATTTATTGGAGATTTTATGAAAAAAATTATTTTTTTAATGGTAGCATTAACTGCTGCTGCATTTGGTGCTGAAGAGCTTATAGTTGAACAGGCTGTGGTTAACGAGACTCTTAAAGCTTACTCAATGATAGCTGCTGGTCTTGGTCTTGGTCTTGCTGCTCTTGGTGGAGCTATCGGTATGGGTCATACTGCTGCTGCTACTATTGCTGGTACTGCTCGTAACCCAGGTCTTGGTGCTAAACTAATGACTACAATGTTCATCGCTCTTGCAATGATCGAAGCACAAGTTATCTATGCCCTAGTTATTGCATTGATCGCTCTTTATGCTAACCCATATTTAGGTTAATCTTTA
>JAMOMX010000286.1 GCA_027066935.1 Sulfurimonas sp.
CTTGCATAAAATCATCTATCTCACAGAATATTTTTGTTAACATTTTCGGTCATCTTTTTAGTTTTATTTGGTTTGAAATTATAAGATGACTTCTCTTTTATCCTCTTTATCCTGTCGAACTCAGGTTCATAAGCATACTCCTTTAAAATTTTGAAATCGTCTGTACTATTTATACTACATTTAGCCATTTGAACAAACAAACTACTTCCTCTCAATGAATTTTTTTTGATTTTTATACTATTTTTCTCAACTCTGTTTTGTGGAAAAGTTTTAGGATCTAGTATATTAGCATCTATCATTTGTACACCTTTTTTTAAGGCAGATACAAGATCTTGCCTAATAAACTCTACACATGCATCATCTTGATAAAACTTCTCATATAATTCATAAAGTTTATTTATATGATATGTTTTACCTGTTAAATTATTTTCTAAAAACTCATACCATACTTTGGCACTTTGCAAACTATCTAACTCTTTCAAAAATCGTGAGCTACCATCTTTTGATTTACCATTTTTGACACCTTCTGTAATAGCTATAGCATAATGATTAATTTCGTTATTTGTACCAAAACGATCTAGTCTTCCTAATCGTTGTAAAATATTCTCCGCGTGAGTCATTTCACTTATCATCTTTTTACAAGTAATGTTTAAAGAGGCTTGAACAACAGGTCCACTTCGCAGTAAATCATATTTTTGTGTTCCATTTTTTTTAAATGAGCTAAAAACCTCATCAAATAGTTTAGTTTTATCTTTTTTTGTAAATTTAGAATGAAAAAGTATGCTGTTTTCTTTAGTTTGATTGTCTATAAAACTTCGTTGAGCTGTTAGAGCAGTATTGCTTATAACAAATGTAGATTTATTTTCTTGCTCTATCATGAGTGGATTTGATAATTCATCTTTTTCATCAAAATCAATAAAATTAATCTTATATTCACTTGTATTAAAACTATCTATACCGATTATATCATCTTCATTTAGTCGTAAAAACTCTTTTACAAACAAGGGATTAGGTGTTGCTGACACCAATAATGTATTTGGCAAAGTACTATCATTTTGCTGATACTTTTTACACTCTATAAGTTCGGCAAAAAGAAGATTAAACCCCTGCATAGTTATATACTCATGATACTCATCAAACACAACATGAGAATTCATAAAGTCCATTAGTGTTGTGATATGTTTATGTGTAGTTATACTATTAATTATTTGATCAATCGTAGTGATGATGATATCTGAAGAAAACTCTTGCCCCTCTTCTGTCTCTTCAACTTTACCTAAAACTAAATGCTGTTTTATCTCTCCTGTAACAATTTCTATATTTGCATTGGGTAAATACTCTGCTAAAGAGAGATCTTTAAATATTCCCTCACAAACTTGCACTCTTGGACATATCCAATATATTTTTTTGGCTCTAGATTCCAATGCCCACTCTAAAGCTATTTTTGTCTTACCACATCCAGCTGCACCTTTTAACACTCCTATAGTAACTTCTTCATCACAAAGTGCTAAAGCTGCATTTTTTTGTTTTTTATTTCTTTCACTATCTGGATAATTTTTCTCAAAACCATACAGACACTCCTGAATATGAAGATTAAGCCCTCTATCTTTTTGCAAAGCATCATCTAGTAAAATTTCTAAATTTTTATTGCTTATATACTCATTCAATTCACTACTAGAGAGTTTGGAAACTAATCTATCAACTGTTATTAAAGCCGTTCTTGCAAGATTATTTAAAGCATTGAATTTTATATTTCCTTTGTATCCATCAAGAGATTCTTTTTGAGAGTATCTTTTATAAACTGGAATTCTCTCACCCTCTAAAGAATCCTCGATATCATTAAAATGTGGTATTTCAAGTCTATTTATTTTCTTAATTTCCTCATTATATTCATACTTAGATTCACATAATAAGCGAATACCCTACAAGTGATAGTTGGGAGTATCTACTAGAAGAGTTAGATACACTTAATCAATCATAACAAAGCATTAAGGGTAAAAAATTGGCATATATCCAACTAAC
>JAMOMX010000287.1 GCA_027066935.1 Sulfurimonas sp.
GGCATGTTTGAGTCATCTAAAACTTTTGTATATGGTTTTTTCCAAGTGATTTTTTCTTTAGCAAAACTATCCCAAAAACCTTCATAATCATTTTTGGCAAAATCTTGTAGTTTGTTATATTCATCCATACTTTTTATATTTGAATTTTTTGAAAGTTCCGGATTTGGGTAATAAAGTTTATGTTCCATTGTAATATCCTGTTTATTGTAATAATTTGCGAATATTGTAGCTAGAAAAAATTAATGTTTAGTTGTAATAAAAAGTTAGTTGTATAATTTTAGAAGTTGAAGTGTAAATTTACTTTACGCAAAAAAGCGTAAAGTAGGATAAAGGACTCTACTGTGGAGTTACGTTCTCAGCTTGAGGACCTTTTTGACCTTCACCAATTTCGAAAGTTACTGCTTGACCATCAGCAAGAGTAACACGACCCTCACCTGGATTGTTTACTTGACGAAAATGTACGAACACATCTTTGCCTCCATCTTTTTGCTCAATAAAACCATAACCTTTTTCATCGTTGAACCATTTTACGGTTCCGTTTAATAGCTCTGCCATTAATATACCTCTTATATAAAAATATGAATCAATCTAAGTAGAGATTAACTCTATCTTTATTTCATCTGTAAGAATTATAGCTAAAAAAATATAAAATGAGTAATTAATTTGATAATTTAATAAGAAAATTTTTAAATTGTCGATATTATAATTATAAATGATGGTATTTGATGCTAATAAAAAGGATTTTATGATGAATGTGTCTACAAATATGGGTGTGTTAAGTCAAAAGCAAAATATGGTTACAATAAAAACTAACTTTACAGAAAAAATATCAGACGATGAAGTAAAAGATATTAGATCTCAAATAAAGCAAAATGCAAATGCTATTGTTTTGAACTCTATAAATGTGCAAGCTGGTGCTTCTAAAGATGATTTTAACTCGTTGTATGAAAATTTTCAAACTTTTTTGAATGATGTTGGTTATGATGGTAAACCTATAGCTGAGCTATCTCAGAGTGAAGCAACTGAGCTTATCAGCGAGGATGGTATATTTGGAATTAAACAAACTTCTGAGCGTATAGCAAATTTTGTAATAAATGGTGCTGGTGGAGATGAAGATTTAATGCGTGCAGGTCGTGAGGGTATGTTACAAGGTTTTAAAGAAGCCGAGGAGCTTTGGGGCGAAGAACTTCCTGAAATAAGTCAACAAACTATGCAAAAAGCGATAGAGATGGTTGATAAAGCTATGCAAGAAGCTGGTTTTTCTATAATAGATACGGAAGTTTAGTTTAGATGAAATATAAGATAAAAGATGATTATATAGAACTTTTTAAACTTTTAAAAATACTTGATTTGGTAGATTCTGGTGGAGAAGCAAAAATGCTTATCTCCGAGGGTTATGTTCTTCGAAATGAAGAAGTTGAAACTAGAAAAAGAGCTAAAATTCGTAGTGGTGAGATAATAAAAATAGCTGATGTAGTTATAGAGGTTGTTTAGTTCACGGCTGATTTATTCTAATAAATTTGTTTGTTCCTTATCACCTCAAGACGCAAATAAAGGATGCTTAAATGGCTTTTAAAGATATAAAGTCCATTGCTATTTACATAAAAAAAGATTTTATTTGTAGCTGTTGTATATGGTAAACATCATGGAAAAATTATATAGCCAATACTATTTAAAGCTTTTTTCTTTTGTAAATTCAAGAATACAAAACAAAGAAGATACAGAAGATATAGTTTCTGAAATCTTTATAAAAATAATATAGAATATCAAGAATAGTTGTATTTTACACAACAAGAAAAACAAAGCACTTTAAGAGAATTATCAAATTACATAGAACCAATCATCAACTCTTTAACAAAAAAATATAAAGAACCTTACTCTTATAATAAATCCAAATATCTATAACTAGGACTTATTTTTCAAGATAAGCAAAGATATCTAGCGAAGTAGACAAAAAGGAAATTTATGAAAGCGATAGCATGGACAAAATATGGAGCA
>JAMOMX010000288.1 GCA_027066935.1 Sulfurimonas sp.
GGTAGATACAATGCTCTTTACAAACGAGCACGGTGAAGTTTGTCCTGCTGGCTGGAGCAAAGGTGATGAAGGTATGAAAGCTACTACAGAAGGTGTTGCTGAGTATTTGGCAAAAAATGAGAAAGATTTATAAGCACTTTTAGTATAAATACCTGTCTTTTATCATTTAAATATGAGATATAGCCAGGTATTTAATTCTTATCTTCCTAATGACTTGAGTTGTTTTTAAATCTTTAGAGTTTGTAATAAATTCTATATCTTCAATAGAGTTTAAAAATTTTTGTAATCTTTGCTTAACTTTAGACATATAAACTCTCCTCAAACTTCTCTGGATTGTTTCAAGATTTAGGGTGTCAGTTAACTGCACTTGCTATATCTATGGATATTTTTTATAAACATCGCCTCTGTAGCCAATCATCTCTACTATAGAGACTATCAACTCATCTGTTTCATTAATGAAAAATAGAATACGAATATCTCCTTTTCGTATTCTAAAACAGTTATCAATTGTTGACATCTTTTTTAAATCTATATTTATACTTTCATCATAATTGAAAATTTTTCTTACTGATTTTATTATTAAAATATCAACATCATTTTTAGATATTGTATTTATATTTTTAGCTAAAAATTTATCTGCTTTTTTTGTATAATTTATCTCTAACTTTTTTTTCACAAATACTCACAGATTTATATTGTATTTTCTACTATCCACTATTTGTTTATCATCAGAACTCATAGTGTTTAAAATCTCTTTTATCTCTCTCTCTTCTTCAAAACAAACCACTTCAATATTTGATTTTTTACTACTCTCTTTTAATGTATAACTTTTAATAATTCCATCTTTTAAATTTTTAATAATATTTAAAACTACATCTTTTTGGTTCTCTTCAATATCTAAAATAAGCTGCATAAAAATACCTTTGTTGTCTGTTGTGAGAGTATTATAACATAAAAACAGCTCCTTTATAAAAATCAAGCTTTAATCAGAACTAAACCTAAACGAAGTATTAATAAAAGTTAGAAAGTATCACTATACATTTCTACATGATATGCTAAATAAGAAAGTTAGAGTTTGCATGAAAGATAGTTTTATTTTACAATGGTATGACAGCACAAAAGAGCTTTTAAAAGCAGTTGGCATCAATATGAGTTAAAAGTTGAATCCTCGTATAATAGTTACTCTTTAAAATTTACAATGTAAGAGACCCCTGCACTACTAAGTCCCAAATATCTCCCAATTTCACTCTGTTTATATCCATCTTTGATTGCTTCAAAAACAGCTTGATTTCTCTCTTTTAAATTTAGATAATTACCAAAATGGTTTGTTAAACTCTTTTGCTTTAATCTTACAATTTTTTGATTCTCTTCTTTATAAGTAGTCTTTTGAAATTTATCAAATAATTCATAATCATTATTACTTAATTTATTATTGAGCGTCAAAAACAGATCTTTATTAAACAATAAAGATTTATCAAAAATAGCTAAATAGTTATCACTTAAAATCAATCTAGAAGTTGCCCAGCGATATTCACCTATACTTCTTGTAATTGCTACTTTTATAGGATTTTGCTCTATATATCTTAGTAAAATATAGAGATATTCATCAGAATAAACAAACCAACTTTTAAACCTACCTTGCCAAAGTGGTCCTATTCTATTGTATTTTCTATTGAAATATTGTGCGTATTTAGAATTGATCTGTCTCATAATCAAAGAGAGATTGTCATGTTTTGTCTCTATCAGCAAATGATAATGATTATTCATCAAGCAGAGAGAGTGTACGATAAAATTATATCTATCTTTAGCAATTTGTATATTTTGCAAAAATTCTTCAAAGTCTTTTGGTTTTAAAAATATATCGCCTCTCGCAACTCCCCGATTGATAATATGGTGCAACCCTGCATCTTCTACTCTTGGTTTTCTTGGCATTTATTTTATATTTAAAGTTGTTATTTTTAAGTCAAGACTCTTAAAATCATCTATATTATTG
>JAMOMX010000289.1 GCA_027066935.1 Sulfurimonas sp.
TATCTAAGAAACCAAACCCTGTACTACCCTTAACATCAGCAGTTGATTCTAACATCTCAATAGATTGTTCTCTATGTGCTGCTGGAATTACAAATCTGTCATCAAACTTAGCTAATGAAGTCATTTGGTAGATAGCTTCTGCACTTGCTGCATTAAGACCACAATCTTTTAATGCTGCATTACATTTTGCTTCAGATATATCACCTACAGTAACATGTCTTCTATAAATTCTTACAGCCATTAATTTTTTAAGCTTATCAGCCATTAATGGTTCATCTCCATTGCTAAATAAGTTAGCCATATATTTAAGAGGCATTCTCATATTATCAATAGATCCAAAAATTTCATCTATTGATGTATCATATAGCCACTTATCATCCCAAGCTCTTGCTTTAGAATTTAAAGTTGATAAATCTTTAGAGTTTTCACTAATAGATGCCATAACTGGTAACATTGGTGGAACATAAAATAAATTTGGCAGTGTTCTAAACTCTGCATGTAAAGGAAGTGCAATTTTCCACTCTTTTACAAACTTATACACTGGTGACTCTTGAGCTGCTTTAATAGTTGAATCTGCTACACCATTATCTTTAGCTGCTTGAATCACTAATGGATCAAACGGATCTAGATAAACATCTAAATGGTCATTAATTAAACTATCATCACTTGATGAAGCTGCTGAATGAATTTTGTCTGCATCGTATAATAGAACACCTAAGTATCTAATTCTACCAACACAAGAGTGCATACAAGCTGGTGCTAGACCTGATTCAATTCTTGGAAAACATAATAAACACTTTTCAGATTTACCTGTACTCCAGTTGTAGTATGTTTTCTTATAAGGACATGCTGTTACACACATTCTCCAAGCTCTACATACATTTTGATCGATTAAAACAACACCATCTTCACCTCTTTTATAGATTGCTCCTGATGGACATGAAGCAACACAAGCCGGATTTAGACAGTGATTACAAATACGCGGTAAATAATAAAATGCGATTTGCTCTAATTGAAACATTGCCTCTTGCTCAGTTGCAGAAAGATTATGTAAATTTGGATCTTTTCTAGCATGTTCAGGAGTTCCACTTAAATCATCATCCCAGTTTGGTCCCATTTTAATATCAATTGGCTTTCCTGTAATTAGTGAAACAGGTCTTGCCGTTGGCTGAATATCCATTTGCGCTGATTCAGTTAAATCTAAATATTTATAAGTAAATGGCTCATAATAGTCATCTATAACTGGGAGGTTAGGATTATGAAATATATTCAATAATCCCTTTAACTTACCAGCACCTTTTAGTGAAATATCTCCAGAATTACTTCTTTCCCATCCACCTTTATATATATCTTGATTTTCCCACTTAGTAGGGTAACCAGTTCCCGGTTTAGTCTCAACATTGTTGAACCACATATACTCAGCACCTTTACGGTCTGTCCATATATTTTTACATGCAACTGTACAAGTGTGGCAACCTAGACATTTATCTAGGTGAAAAACCATCGACATTTGTGATCTTACATCCATTCTATTCTCCTTAATTTTATTTTTATATGCTTAAAAAATTACACTATCTTTTTTTCTAACTACTACATGAGCATCTCTATTTACAGCAACTGGACCCCAATAATTGAAGTAGTAAGTAAATTGACCATAACCACCAGCTAGAAGATTTGGCTTAAGACGAACTCTAGTGATAGCATTGTTACCACCACCTCTAGTTCCACCTTTAAATCCTGGACGCTTATCTGTTAATGGAATTGAAATTGTTCTCTCAATAGTATGATAAACAATACATGCACCCTTAGGTATTCTAGCACTAACACATGCTCTAGTTGCATATACACCATTATCATTTAGAACTTCAACCCAGTCGTTATCTTTAATACCAAGATCCGCAGCATCAGTTTCACTAATCCAACAAGGCTCCATACCACGAGAAAGAGTTAACATTCTAATGTTATCCATATATGTTGAGTGAATATGCCATT
>JAMOMX010000290.1 GCA_027066935.1 Sulfurimonas sp.
TCAAGAGCAAATAACTATCTGTAAAGGAGATAATCATCAACTGTTTAGACATTATTATTTTATTTTAAGTTAAATAATTAAATTTTAGTATAATTCTATAGTTATCTTACTTATTTAACAAGGAAAAAAATTTGCTATTTAACAGTTACGAATTTATATTTGTTTTTTTGCCGATAACTTTTTTTATATATTTTTATTTAAATCACAAAAGACAAACTGAAGCGAGTAAAGGTTTTTTAGTATTTAGCAGTTTATTTTTTTATAGTTGGTGGAATATTGCCTACCTTCCTATAATTCTTTCTTCTATGTTATTTAACTATGTTTTAGGTACTTCACTAGCAAGAGAGGTTAAAGATAATAAAAATAAGTTTAGTAAAAAATCACTTTTAACTTTTGGAGTTGTATCAAACATAGCACTTTTAGGATATTTTAAGTATACAGATTTTTTGATATATAATTTCAATTTTGCTTTTGATAGTAATATAGAACTTCTTCATCTTGCCTTACCATTAGCAATATCATTTTTTACTTTTCAACAAATAGCGTATTTAGTTGATAGTTATAGACAAGAGACAAAAGAGTATGACTTTTTAAACTATGCTGTATTTGTTACATTTTTCCCACAACTAATTGCTGGACCAATTGTTCATCATAAAGAGATGATGCCGCAGTTTGCACAAGTAAAAAACAAAGTAAAAAACTACAAAAATATTGCTATAGGGATATTTATATTTTCAATAGGATTATTCAAAAAGGTTGTTATTGCTGATACTTTTGCTATTTGGGCTACGCAAGGTTTTGATACAGCTACAACTCTAAACCTATTTGAAGCTTGGGCTACAAGTTTGTCTTATACATTTCAATTGTATTTTGATTTCAGCGGTTATACAGATATGGCTATTGGTTTAGCACTACTTTTTAATATAAAACTACCTATCAACTTTAACTCGCCATATAAATCTACTGATATACAAGATTTTTGGAGAAGATGGCATATTACTCTTAGTAGGTTTTTAAAAGATTATATTTATATCCCCCTTGGTGGAAATAGAAATGGAGAGTTTAAAACATATAATAATTTAATGGCTACCTTTATAATAGGTGGCATTTGGCACGGGGCAGGTTGGACCTTCGTTTTTTGGGGATTTTTACATGGTTTAGCATTGGTAGTTCATAGAGTATGGAGTAAGTTTGGTTTTAAACTTTGGACCTGGTTGGCTTGGTTAATTACCTTTAACTTTATTAATATTGCTTGGGTGTTTTTTAGGGCTAAAGATTGGGATGATGCTGTTAAAGTTTTAAAGGGGATGTTTGGGTTATCTGATATTGTCATTGCTCAAAAATTTGAAAAATATTTATCTTTTTTAAATTCTTATGATTTTGTAATTTTTGGAGATGTTACTACACATATACACTCTGGTTCAGAACCTATAATATGGATTTTTATTGGATTTTTTATTATCTTATTTATGAAAAATTCTATGCAACTAATAGAAAATTTTAAATATAAAATTTATCAAATTATTTTTATTGTTATTAGTATTTGGACTCTTCATTTTATGTCAATATCTGGTGTAGAATCACAATTTTTGTATTTTAATTTTTAGGGAATAATATGAATAAAAATCAAAAATCAAAAAAATTTGTATTACTTACAATTATTTTAATAATATTAACTCCTTTATTGTATATTGTAATTTATCATCAAGTTGGTAATAATACGATAGAAATAAATAAATTTTATAAACCATTTCTCCTTCAACACACAAAAAACTCTCGTATAATTATAGAAAGTGGTTCTAACTCTTTATACGCCCTAGATAGTTATATGATAGAAAAAGAATTTAATATTCAAACTATTAATTTATCTGATGCAGCAGCTTATCCATTAAAGCAAAAATTACTCAGAATAGAAAAATATTTAAACAAAAATGATATTATTTTGTTGCCTTTAGAATGGAAATATTACAGTAGAATAGAACTTGGGGATTATTTTAAAAATAATCTCTTAGGAAAATTACATTATTATTATAATTTTAATTCTAACCTTGATGAGTTAATACAAATTGCAAATACGCCTTTCATTAATTTTACAAAAAATATAAAATATAAATATAGATTATCTCAAAAACAACATAGATATTTAGGGAAAAATATAGAAAAATTTGATAAAAATGAAAGAGGAACTAGAATTAATAATAAAACAATTCTTTCACAACTTACTATGTCATGTGATAAATATATTTTTGTAAAACAGATAAAAAATGGCTTTGAGCTATCTGATACTTTTAAAGATAATATTCAAATAATAAAACGATTACAAACAAAAAGTAAGCAGATTATATTTACATGGCCAACTGTTGTAGGTGATGATTGTTATAGTGATAAATATAGATTAAAACTAGATAAATTTGTAATAAAACTTAAAAAATATTTAGATGATAATGAGGTGCTAATAATTGGAAATCCGTATGATAGTAAATTTCCCACTAAAGATATGGCAGACACATTTTATCATGTTAAACCAAATGCTAAAGAAGTCAGAACTAAAAAATTAATAAAATTAATAAAATATCATCCTGTAAATAAATATTTTAAAAGAGATAAGTTACAGTATCAAGAAGATATTAAATTATCTAAAAATAATATGTTAAATTTATTAAATAGAACTTGTTTAGCTAAAGAAAAGATTAGTTTTAAATCTTCTAAAGCTATATTTCAAGGGTGGTCTCATCCAGAAAAAGAATTTAGATGGTCACTAAATAATAGTTCTATAATATATTTTAGAATTGATCCAAATAATTTAATAGGTATATTAAAACTAAATATTAATACTTTGGGAAAACAAAATATAAAATTAGCTATAAATGGATATGATTTAGGTGAAAAAATAGTAAATGGTAAAAATAAACAACTTAAATTTAATTTTGACCCAACAATATTAAATAAAAATAAAATCAATATTATTAAATTTGATTTTTCCAATGCTCATAAACCAAACGCTGAGGATAAAAGATTATTAGCAATGGCATTAAAATCATTTGAATTAGAATAATATGAACAGTAGCGGTAATATCTAAATATAAATTAAACGCTTCTATTAATATTCAGTAAGATATTAATATATTTTATGTATAATCGCGCTAATTTAATCATACAAGGAAGTTAACACATGGAACTAATAAGTCAATTATTGCCATTTATAGTCTTGATAGGAATTATGTATTTCATAATTATTCGTCCACAACAAAAAGAAGCTAAAGCAAAAGTAGCAATGCTAGAGGCTCTTGAGAAAGGCGATAAAATGGTAACGAATGGTGGTTTCATCGTTGTTATTCATAAAGTAGAAGAACGTTTTTTAAGTGTTAAAATAAATGATGATACAGTAGTTAAAATCGCAAAAGATGCAGTAGCAAGAAAGTACGAGGATGAAGCTTAATTATAGAGTTGTAGTTTTTACATTAGCAATTATATTTGGACTTATATTTTCTGCTCCATCACTTTTTAATCTAAAAGAGGGTAAAAAAGTCAATCTTGGACTTGACCTCCAAGGTGGACTTCACATGCTTCTGGGTGTAAAAACTGAAGAAGCAACAATTTCAAAAATAAGATCAATTGCTGCTAGCATAAAATACTATACAAATAAAAATGATATATTAATTGATTCACTAAGTTTTGATGATCAAAGTATCTCTTTTGTACTTCTTGATTCTGATGATGAGGCTCAAATGCGTGAGCACTTTGCTAAAACAGAAGGATTAACTGTAGTTATAAATGAAGAAATTTTTTCATTATCTTTAACTCCTGAAGAGGTTATTAAAACAGAAGAAGAAGCTATCACTCAAGCAATTGAAACGATAAGAAACAGACTTGACCAATTTGGTCTTACTGAGCCAGTTGTAGCTCGCCAAGGTGCAGAAAAAATTCTTGTTCAATTAGCTGGAATTAAAACTCAAGAGGAAGAACAGCGTGCTCGTGAGTTAATAAGCCGTGCTGCAAAATTAGAGTTTATGGCTGTAGATGAGCAACGAGCTGCAAGAGTAAGTGTTATGAGTGAGGAAGATGCAGCAGAATTTAATGATGTAATTTTAGCAGATGCTGAAAATCCAGAAAAAAAATATCTTATAAAAGAGATTCCAATTCTTGATGGTTCTATGCTTACTGACGCACATGTTGGGTTTGATCAAAACAATCGCCCAATAATCAACTTCTCATTAAATGCTGAGGGTGCTGAAATATTTGGTGATTTTACAGGTAAAAATGTAGGAAATAGATTGGCTATTGTACTTGATGGTAAGGTTTATTCTGCTCCAAATATAAATGAGCGTATTGGTGGTGGTAGTGGACAAATTTCTGGTGATTATACAGTTATGGAAGCGCAAGATTTAGCTATTGCTCTTCGTTCAGGTGCGTTATTAGCTCCAGTATATATGATGGAAAAACGTTCAGTTGGACCAAGTTTAGGTGCTGATAGTATTAGAGCTAGTTTAATTGCATTAGTTGGTGGATTTATTTTAGTAATAGTTTTTATGATAGTTTACTATCGTGCAGCTGGTGTTATTGCTAACATTGCACTAATTGCAAACTTACTTATTATATTAGCTGTAATGAGCCTTTTTGGTGCTACTTTAACACTTCCTGGTATGGCTGGTATTGTACTAACTGTTGGTATGGCAGTTGATGCCAATGTTATTATATCTGAGCGAATTAGAGAGCTGATTTATGAGGGTAAATCGATGCATAAAGCTATAGAGGATGGTTATTCAAATGCTATGCGCGCTATTTTAGATGCAAATATCACCACCCTAATAGCAGCAGTTGTTCTTTATGCTTATGGAACAGGTGCTATTAAAGGTTTTGCTGTAACTATCAGTATTGGTATTTTGGCTTCTATGCTTACTGCAATTTTAGGTACACACGGTATTTACCAGATACTAGAGTCTAGGATACAAAAAAGCAAAAATAACCGTTTTTGGTTCGGGATAAAGGATTAATTATGGAATTTTTTAAATATACAAAAACCTTTAACTTTATGGGCAAATCAAAGTTTGCTATGATTTTTTCAATAATTTTAGTTTTAAGCTCTGTTGCTCTTTTAATGATAAAAGGTTTAAATTATGGTGTTGATTTTGCTGGTGGAACAATAGTTCAAGTTCAGTATGATAAAGCCGCTCCAATAGATGCTATGCGTGAAAAACTAAAATCAAATGAGCTTTTTAATGGTGCTAGTATTACAGAGTTTGGTTCACCTAATGAAGTTGTAATTAGAATGAAAAATACTACATCAGATATAACTGTAGATATTGGTGATATTACACGTGAGGCACTAAAAGGTACAGGTGAGTATGAAATTCGTCGTGTAGATATAGTTGGACCTATAGTTGGTGCGGAGCTTAAAGAAAAAGGTATTATGTCTTTATTCTTAGCGATGATTGGTATTTTAATCTATGTAGCATTTAGATTTGAGTGGCGTTTTGCTGTAGCTTCTATAATAGCGCTTATTCATGATATCTCTATTGCTCTTGGTGCTATAACTCTTATTGGACTTGATGTAAACCTTGATGTATTAGCTGCCCTATTAACCATACTTGGGTACTCGTTAAATGATACTATTATTGTTTTTGATCGTATAAGAGAGGGTGTAACAGAGAACAAAAACAGTAGTCTTTTTGATAGTATAAATGAATCTGTCACTCGTACATTACCAAGAACAACTCTAACATCTCTTACAACTTTCTTTGTTGTATTTACACTGTTTATGTTTGGTGGTGAAATTATTAATGCATTTGCATTTACACTTTTAGTTGGTGTAGTAGTTGGTACTTATTCATCAGTTTTTGTAGCATCGCCAATCTTACTTAAATTTGGTTTTAGTGTTAAAGATTATCATCAAAAACTAGCTAAAAAAGCTAAAAGAGAAGCAGAAAAAGATCGTATGCGTGCTCAATATGAATCTGGAGTTATGTAGTAAAACTAAGTTATTAAAACTTTATCTATAGCTTTTATTAGCTTACTTAGTTCCTCTTCATAAGCTTTTAGATACCATTCAAAATCATCAGCTTCGTTATTATGTAAAACATACTCTAGCGCTGATGTAAATTCATAGAAACGTTTGGCAGATATATTTGCTGAAACACCTTTTACGTCATGTAAATATAGTTTAGCTTTTTGCTTGTCTTGCTCTTCAAGCAATAGTTTTAACTTCTCTGTAGAAGATTTATACTCTTTATTAAAATCAGATATTATTATTTTATAGAAGTTAAAGTTACCGCCAACTCTTTGTGTACCATCTTGGATGTCAATGATTACTTTTTCAGTTAAAACTATTTTTTCATTTTTTTGTTTTGGTTTAATATATTTCAGGAGCATTTTAAATAACTCATCTATTATGATTGGTTTACCAAGATGAGCGTCCATTCCAGCTTCTTTTGATGCAAGAATATCACTTTGTAAGATATTAGCAGAGATAGCAACGATAGGAATACTATCTAAGTCTGAATCTTTTTTTATCATTTTTACAGCTTCATAGCCATTCATTACTGGCATGTTTATATCCATTAGTATTAGATCAAAGTTAGAATCTTTATGTAAGGTCTTTAACGCTTCTAGTCCATTATTTGCTATTGTTATTTTTAGGTCAGCTCCATCAAGCATCCCTTGAACTATTGATTGATTTATTTTATTGTCTTCAACAAGTAATATTTTTCTACTAGATATAGTTTCTAAATTTAATTTTGATTTTAGTACTTTATCTTTTTTATTATTGTCAACCTCAATATCAACCAAAAGATCAAATAATCTCTGATGAGAGTAGGGATGTTCTAAGAAAATTGGGGATTTTATTTTACTAATATCCTCTTTAGAGAGCTGACTTAGATTGTATGCAATAAATATAATATGAGAAGGCTCTTTGGATAATCTTTCAATAATGTTTTTTAAAGAATCGTTTTTAAATGTTTTAGCATTAACAAAGATTAAATCAAAGTAACCACTATTGTTTTCAAATGCTTTTAAAGCATCATGCCATGATTCACATAGTGTTATCTCAAAGTGAAAATAATCTAATTTTTTATGTAATGCTCTTGATGAGGCTTTGCTTACATCAATAATAAGTATTTTTTTGTTCATACTCTCTTTAGATTTAAGTCTATATTTTCTTTGCTCATTTTTTTCTGGTAGATCAAGGTTTAGTGTAAAGATAAAGCTAGTCCCTTCTTTATATATACTTTCTATTTGGATCTCTCCACCCATTTGATTTATTAGATTTTTACTTATAATTAGTCCTAGTCCTGTTCCCCCATATGTACTTGCAGTTGAGTCTTCAGCTTGTTGATACTCTTTAAACAGCTTTTTTAACTGTTCTTTTTTAATACCAATGCCTGTATCTTTAACTATAAACTCTAATAAAACTTTCTTTTTTTCTTTTTTTAGTAGTTTTGCATATACAAATATTTCACCTTTTTCAGTAAACTTTAAAGCATTTGAAGTTAAATTAATCAATATTTGATTTATGCGCATAGGATCACCAAGGAGATATACTGGAACTTCATTATCTACATCAAATATAATATCTAAACCTTTTTCATCAGCTTTTATATGTATGATATCAGAGAGATTTTCAAACACTGAGTTTAGGTTAAACTCCTCAATATTTAGGGGCATTTTTCCAGCTTCTAATTTTGAAAAATCAAGTACTTGGTTTACTAAGCTAAGTAATATATTGGCAGAATTATGAATTTTTGAAACATACCCATGTTGCTTATCATCTAAATTTGTTTTAAGAGCTAGGGTGCTCATCCCTAAAACTGCATTAATAGGTGTCCTAATTTCATGACTGATTTGAGCTAAATGATTACTTTTTGCTTTTGAAGCATTTATAATATCATCTTGTTGCTCTTTTAACTCATCTGCTTTAGTTTTAAGTTTAGAAAATGCTTTTACTTTAGATATATAGGCAAAAAATAAAATAATTAAAAGTAGAGCAGCTATAGCTGAAACTATCATATAAGAAGTTATATTTTGAAAGAAATTTTTGGTCTCATTATTGTTAATTTCTTCTTTTTTAGAATCTATGTTATTTGGAAGCATTTTTTTATTTTGTGTTACTTCTTCTTTTATTTTTAAAGGTTTTAATAGCGGAGTCTTAATAGTAGGTTTAGCTATCACTTCTTTAACTATCGATTTTGGTGGAGGAGTCTTAATAATAGGTTTACTTGTCACTTTTTTAACTGTTGTCTTTAGTGGAGGAGCTTTTTTAATAGCAGGTTTAGCCGTTACCTTTTTAACTAATGGTTTTTGAGATGGAATTTTTTTTACAATTGCTGAAGATGCACTATTAGTGATTTTTTTTGGTGATAACCATTTATTATTTAAATATTTCAGTTCTTTAGCACTTACAGCCTTCATCGCTTTGTCTAGGGCACTTTTTAAAAGAACAAAATCTTTTCTTATCGCTATATGATACTTCAAAGGTTTAATATATGGATTGTTCATTATTGGTGTGCTTATTAGACCTTTTATATTATTGTGTTTAATGTAATGATTAAAAAATCCATATGTAGCAACAGCGGCACTAGCAGAATCGTTCAAAACCATAGAGATTATTTTTTTTATATCGCTTTTGTAAATAAATTTGATATTTAAGTAGTTTTTCTTGATTAGAGAGGTATAGTTAGTTGATCTTCCCTTTATGGAAAACATATCTTTTGTTATTGCTATTTTTTTGTGTCCAAGGTTCTTAAACTCACTATATTTTACTTGATTTTTTTTTGTTAAAATACTCATTGGTACTGAAATAATTGGTTTTGTACTAAATAAAACCGCATTATTTTTTATATTTTTAGGTTGTATATTAGAGATGATATCTATCTGTTTTTGTTTTAACATCTTTATATATGTAGGTATATTTTTTCCATAAATATATTTTAGTTTAATGCCAAGTTTACTTGCTAATAATTCCATATATTCGTTAGAATAACCTTTTGCCTTTTTGAACTGAGTATAATTATATGGAGACCATTCCTTTTCAGTGTGAATTTTGATGGTGCTGTGTTGTAATAAAAATTTTTTTTCAGCTGAAGTTAGTTTGAGTGAATTCGAAGGTGATTTTGCATATGTAGGTATGTTAAAGAAAGAAAGTAATAGTAGTGTAATAGGTATGATAGTATTATTCATTATTTATTGTCTTTTACTATTAATTTTGTATATTAAGGTATAGTTTATATATGAACAGTATTTTAACAGAAAATTCTATAATTTGCTCATCCATTATAATTATAATAATATTCTCTTTTTTAAGACCACTAAATCAAGTTTTTTAATTTTATCTCTTGAAGTAGGATACCAGTGGTAACAGTTAATCTCTTTTAGAGTTAAATTTATAGATAAGTAAGCGGGCATCTAAGAACAAATACAATTTGTAAAAGAATTACTTAATATCAAAAATGCTTAACTAAAGATGTGAGTGAAAATGAAAATCGATTATAAATTTCACATAGATAAAAAACTTTTCAAATTCTTTTGTAAATCTATTGACATCAAAGCAACAATTCCCTATAATTCCCATCCACAAACACAGAGACCTAAAGTATAGG
>JAMOMX010000291.1 GCA_027066935.1 Sulfurimonas sp.
TAACAAGGCATTTAATCACGGACTTGCCTAAGTTGGGCTTCTAATTTGCGTCCTTTAGTTTCGTTCGGGTTAATGCTAAATTGTAATTTTTCGTATTAAATCGGCAAGCCCTTTAATGCGACGTTATGTGTCTGCGACGCAAAATCAAATATCCCTGAATCACTTCTATGATCAAACAAACAAAATATTGGATAAACGACCTTACTAATAATATTAAAGTTATTAGCTCATGTATTGAAAAGAAGATTCCCTTTGCAAACGAAGAAAGTAACGAGATTCTTCTTGATCTTGAAAAAAGAATAATGATTTCATGTTACATACTTAGAAAGCTGAATGAATCTAAGAAAATCACTAACGATTTATATAAAACTGAAGTCAAGTTAGACTTTCACTCTAAAAAATCTAAAGTTCCTATTGAGTTCGATTCTTTTACAGAACTCTATAATATGGAAAATAGTGAAGTTACGAATAAATACTTTTCCTTTATAGCGAATCAAATAATCCATAGTTATTGCTTCGAAATAAGTCAATATTTTGATGAAACCATATCGGGGTTTTATTTCAATTCTGATAGGAGTAGCAAAAAGGGTATTTACTATGTAAGAATTGATGATTTTTTTGAGGCATTAACCGATGTTGCTAGAGTATATGCAGATGGTGAGGCTTACACTAAAAACGCTGAAGGAGTTTTTGTAAAGTTATGGAGATAAATCATACCTTCGAGAAAATATAAAAAAATGGGAGTGGTGTATTATAAAACCAAATAGCCGTTATTGTCGCCTTTTAGGTCAAGAGTGCAACAATACTTTGAAATAAATCAGAAGAGATAAAAAACATAACAAGCGCTTTAAAAAACGACCCACTTAAGTCGGGCTTCTTCGGGTGCAACGGTTTGTGGTATAGTTTTGTTGTTTTAAAGTTCTTCGTGCCAGTTTTCCAGTGGATCAGCTGTGCGGGGCGTTAGTTGTCTGCGACGCAAAGGCATAAAGTACAAGCATTCAAAGCAAACTTACCTCATACAAATGTGGCAAAAAGGCGGGGGGTGGCTTATAAATTGCTCATCCGTCTGATAAATTCGCTTAATTTGCAAAGAATCACTAAAATTATAAAAAAAATAGGTCAAGGTTATGAGTGGAATTTTAATTGTTGCAGTACTTCTAGCATTAGTATTTTTAGTCCTCGTTGTCGTTAAAAAATCATCTACTAAAAATACCGATGAAATATCAAACTTCCCATATGTTAAGCGTGGTGTTTTGTTTACTCCAGCCGAGTGCTCTTTTCTGGGAGTTTTAAATCAAGCAGTTGGTGATAAAGCTCAAATATTTGGCAAGGTTAGGGTAGCTGACGTAATAGAAATAAAAAAAGGAATGACACAAAGCGAAAGACAAACGGCTTTAAATAAAATCACTTCAAAGCATTTTGACTATTTGCTTTGCGATCCAAAAGATATTTCGGTTATCTGTGCAATAGAATTAAATGACAGTTCTCACAATACTAAAAAAGCACAAAAAAGAGATGCTTTTTTAGTTGGTGCTTGTAAGTCAGCCAATATTCCTCTGTTACAATTTAAAGCTAAATCAAGCTATAAAATCAATGAAATTCAAGAGCAACTCAAACCGTATTTATCTCCGCCAGAAGTAGAACCTGAAAATATGGTAGTAGAAAATAATACTGATAAAACGTGCCCTAAATGCTCTTCTTCTTTGGTTGTCAAAGAAGCTAAAAAAGGAAAAAACAAAGGTAATAAATTTTGGGGTTGCAGCTCATACCCAAATTGTAGACATATTGAGGCAATAGGTTAGTTACAAATCGAGTTAAAGCATAATGTTTTCTTACTTAAGATACTGATTATATTAAAATAAACTAACAAGTTGCTCAAAAATGGACTTGCCTACTCAGGGCTTCAAATTTGCGTTTTGTAGCATCGGTGAGTTATGATTTTGCTTTGAGGTTTGCAGATTTAAATCGGCAAGCCCTTTAGCAAGGCGTTA
>JAMOMX010000292.1 GCA_027066935.1 Sulfurimonas sp.
TTATCCTTTGTAAAAATAAAATTTGGTAATAGGTATAGGTTGGAGTTTGTGGTTATACGATAGGGGGTTTAATGCTTTTTAGATAGTTTTTAAAATAGTATGTATCATCTTTAGGAATTGTAAAAAAATTAGTTGCACCTACTTGAGATAGAAAATCATATTGAGGTAATACATAAGATTGATGATACTCACAGTATACATCACAAATCTCATCACAATCTGTAGGTTTTTCAAATTCGCTTACATATTCAACCAAATCACATGATTGTTTATCATAAATAGCGAACTCTATCTCATGAAAAGCAGAAAAAGAGATTACAAACAATAAAATCAATGTACTAATATTTTTTAATTGCATAGCGTATTGTATCTTAATTCTATTTATAAAATGACTCCTAGTATCAAAACAACCCTTGCGGATATATACTAATAACAAAACTCATTAAATTCATAAATATTCTTCCATTCGTTTCACTTTTTGCCTTCCATTTTTTAAACAATATTTTTATGAAAAATTTAAATTT
Organism: Sulfurimonas sp.; assembly: GCA_027066935.1. Taxonomy (GTDB): domain Bacteria; phylum Campylobacterota; class Campylobacteria; order Campylobacterales; family Sulfurimonadaceae; genus Sulfurimonas. Next base: position 525 of record JAMOMX010000292.1, read on the forward strand.
TAGATAAAATTGAGTGTGAACTTAGGATAAAGAGGACTTAGTCTACAGTCTGTTGTACTTGTTATATTGTTTTTTTTAGTGTTGCTGAGGCAAAATAATAAATACCTAAAATTATAAAAATTATTTTTTTAATCTTATTTCCTTTATCTTAACTACTGATATAAAGTTCTTATTTTACTATAATCTATCTGCATAGGATTAACTGCTTTATGATTAATTACATCGAACTCTATAAATATTTCACAACCTTTACAATTTCCTCCTGAAAACTTTTTGTTTCAACCTTTATATCAAAAGAGTTACATTTAACTATTTTTGATGTTTTCTCTGACTTTACAGTTACATTTTTGTATATAAACTCTTCTGCATTTAATGTTAGTGATATTATTAGTATAAATAAAATTATTTTTTTCAAAATTACCCTTCTAGCTAGTCAGTTATAAGTGTTCTAAAAAACTCCATCTCATTTTCTCTAAGTAAACGAATCATATTTGTTGAACCGCTAACTCCTACTGGATCACCTGCTGTTAATATATAACTATTTTTTTTGTCTAGTATTTTAGACTCTAATCCTTTTTGCATCACATCTTTTAGTGTTTGACCAAAGGAGCTTTTCTTTACTGAAAATGCTGGAATTATTCCCCATGTTAGTGTAAGTTGTTGTCTCACTCTATCATCATGTGTGATAGCATAAATAACTTTTGATGGACGATATTTGGCTAACTTTCTAGCAGAGTTTCCAGATGCACTTATAGACAAAATCCCATCTACATGTAGATCACCTGCTAATCTTACAGCAGATTCATCTATAGCGTTAGTTACATCATTACATTTGATTGTCTCAAACTGAAAATAATTGTACTCTTTTTCTACTTCTCTTATAGTCTCAAACATAGTTTTTACGGCAAGAATTGGATGTTGACCCACTGCACTTTCTTCAGAGAGCATAACTGCATCAGTTCCATCAAGTACTGCATTTGCAATATCACTTATCTCAGCTCTTGTAGCTCTTTCACTATGTGTCATTGAGAGTAACATTTGAGTTGCAGTTATGACAGGTTTAGCTGCTAGATTTGCTTTATGTATAAGCATTTTTTGAAGATTTGGTACTTCATAATAAGGTACCTCTATGCCCAAGTCTCCGCGTGCTACCATCAAGCCATCTGAAGCATCAAGTATTTCATCTATATTTTGGATTGCATCAAATTTTTCTATCTTAGCAATTAACATCTGTTTACCACCAAGTTTTGTAAGTATATCTCTGGCATTTAGCATATCACTCTCATTTTGTACAAAAGAGATAGCCATAAAATCAACACCATTTTTTACACCCCACTCCATATCTGCTTTATCTTTTGAAGTTAGAACATCAACTCCAAGAGCTGTATTTGGAAAATTAACACCTTTTTTTGATGATAAAGTTCCAGAATTTTCAACTATAACTTCAACTTTATTCTCTTCACA
>JAMOMX010000293.1 GCA_027066935.1 Sulfurimonas sp.
TCCATTACCCAAGCCGATTTGAACAGCTACGGTTTTCCCGACTCTTTGGGCAACCCGCTTGATGCTATCTTAAAAAATGCCAATGCCATTGGATGGAGCAGCAGCGGTACGTCGTACTGGGGTCCTGCTTCTAACGATGCCAAAGGTGTTTCTACATGTAAAACGGGCAAGCCCTGTACTGCGAAACACTGGGTATATGACAGCACTAACGGGACGTTTATGCTGGTGGATGATTAGGCTAAAAAAAGTGATTTTATGTGACCTGTTCCCAAAAACTAGAGCCACTTCTAATATTGGACCTTGGGTGCTAATCCTCCCCTTTTCCAGCCTTGCCAGAAGAGCCAACTTTTGCTTGGGCGTGATCACACCTACTTGCTGTACTGGATTTCTCTACTTTTAGGAAGATCGGTTTTTTGACATCCACAGTGCCTATTTTATGGTAGTGTTTGAGTTTTTCAGAGTTGACTATCTAGCTAATTTTTTGGTGGCAGTATATATTTCAGTTTAGACCAGAATAAAAACCTATTTTATTTCAATGTATTCAGAGTATCCCACCTCTTTTTTTTCAGCTCTGCCAGGGTTTTGTACAGTATCATCAACAATGAAATATTTAATCTGATACTCTCCTGGGCCATAAGCATTTTTATCCAGTATGTAATAAAACTCTTTGCTGTACCATTTAATATCCACTCTATCCCCATCTTTATAGAGATAGAAGGCTATATTAACATCATTCCATTCTGGTTCAACAAGAAACTCGATATTTTCTTTATTTTCTTGTGGTCTTGCTCCTGTGGTTACAATTTTAACTGATTGTGAATACCCTAGCTCTTTTTTTTCAGCTCTGCCAGGGTTTTGTACAGTATCATCAACAATGAAATATTTAATCTGATACTCTCCTGGGCCATAAGCATTTTTATCCAGTATGTAATAAAACTCTTTGCTGTACCATTTAATATCCACTCTATCCCCATCTTTATAGAGATAGAAGGCTATATTAACATCGTTCCATTCCGGTTCAATAAGAAACTTAATATTTTTAGCATTTTCATTAATAGTAACTTTTGTTTCTATTTTACCTACTGGCATTTTTTTAAAGCCTTCTAAAGTGGGTGATGTGACAAGATGAAGCTCATAGCTAACAGAATAAAAGTCACTTTCATCTATAAAAGCAATAGTTTTAATAGGAGACACTGTCAACCATCCATTAGTTTTAAGAGATCTGATATCTCCGTCTTCTCCGCGATAAAGTCTGATGTCTCCTGTCGTTTTGTGGTAGTGAATTTCTAGAGCTACTGTATTTGACTTGTTTAGAACCATAACAATTTTTTTACTAGTGTTTATATATATTGTTTTATCGTCTGGAACCCTGAAAGTTGTTACAAACTTATTTTTATCTTGAGCATTAGGATTCTCTTGAGCCAAACTATCTGTCAATCTAAATGACAGTTTTCCAAGAATATCTAATCTCCTTTTATAAACAAAGTTTTTGAACATATGACTTTCACAGAGTGCATAGTCATTACTAGTTTCAATCAAACCCCAATTGTCTTTATATTTGCTAAGTCTATCTTGAAGAGAATTCGTTTCGTTGTAATCAAATGGTCGACTCTCTTTTAAAGCATAAGGAAAAGAAATATTGTGCGCAGAAGGACCAGTGATATATTTCCTATAACCATGCTTTTCAGCTTGATAACCAAAAATTCCAGCGTCAATAAGCCAATCTTCACCAACCCCATAAAGCAAGATGTTACCATCGTCATTATGTCTGTGCCCCCTCGCAAGATAGCCACATTTAAAAATGAGTTGAGTAGCACTATTTTCTCCAGGTTCATCCCATTTATCTCTATAGATATAGTAGCCACTTTCTTGGAAGATAGCCATGGTTTCTTGAGGTTTTGAGCCTCTCTGGCCATTTGAAATAAGATATTGATAATAAGGATACCAAAAGAGTTTTTCTAGATCTGGATATTCAGCTCTTGGG
>JAMOMX010000294.1 GCA_027066935.1 Sulfurimonas sp.
CCCATTAAAGAGTAAATATGTAAATAAAAAATAGACTATTAGCTACAAGGCAAGTCTTTGCAGAACTAACTGGTTAATTCAAAAAGATTTAACGAAGTATAAGATGGAATATACTCGTTTACCTATTTACTCTTTAATGGGTTTTGGTATTAGTTTTGAATTACCATGGTACAATTAGGAAAATACAACAAAGGATATTGATGTTTGATACAGATAAACTTAGTGGAGCAGATGCACTTCTTGAAGCTCAAAAAATTGCTTTTGGACCGATTGTATTTCAATGTGCAAGAATACTACGAGACTGGGGAATTTTTGAGTTAATAAAAGCCAATAAGAAAGGTCTTAGCACTAAAGAAATCTCTGATAAGCTTTCTCTTCCACTATATGCTATTAAAATACTTTGTGAATCAGGTTACAGCATGGGTGCTCTTAAACTTGAAAATGAAAAGTATACTATTACAAAAATAGGTTATTTTTTATTTACAGATGAGATGACAAAAGTAAATATGGACTTTAATCATGATATAAACTACCAAGGACTTTTTTATCTTGATGAAGCACTAAAAAGTGCCAGAGCAGTTGGACTCCATAAAACTTTCTCAAAAGAAGAGACAATATATCCTATCCTTTCACAGCTTCCACAAAAAGCTAAAGATAGTTGGTTTGGATTTGACCACTTCTATTCTGATGCGGCTTTTATTAAGCTAGTTGATATCATGAGTAAAAAGGGTATTAAAAAATTGCTTGAACCTGGTGGAAATACTGGTAAATGGGCAATCGCTCTAACTACAGCTTCAAAAAATACATCTGTTACAATCCTTGATCATCAGGGTCAAATAGATGTAGCAATAAAAAATGCAAAAGAGAAAGGTCTTGGTGATAGAGTTGATGGTATCGCTATAGATATATTAGATCACTCAATTGATTTTCCTAAAGGTTACGATGCTGTATGGATGAGTCAATTTCTTGATTGTTTTGCTCCTAATGATATTGTCAACATTCTTAAGCGTTCACGTGATGCTTTAACTGAAGATGGGCGTATTTATATTGTTGAGCCTTTTTGGGATAGACAATCACACGAAATTGGAGCCTATTGTCTCATAAATACCTCGCCATATTTTACAGCATTAGCAAATGGTACAAGTAAGATGTATAGAGCTACAGAGTTTAAATCATTTGTAAATGAGTCTGGATTAGAGGTTGAAGAAGAGATAAATGGGCTAGGCTTTGGTCATACATTAATGATATGTAAGGTTAAAAAATAACCTTATATATGTGTAGTAAATATTATTTTATAATATTTACTACTTTACCATTCTTAAATTCTACACGCATTGTTCTAAATCTATGTTGCCAATACTTCCATGTATCTACTTCTAAAGCAATAGTTACATGAGCTGGTGGATAACCCCTTGCTAACAATACTTCATCTTTAGTCATCCCAATAGCTATCTTTCCAGATAAAATATTATTTTGTACTTTTTTTGAAAATTTAGATAAATCTACTTTTTTAGTAGAAAATAATCTAGACATAGTTTCTTCAGAGTTTAGCTGAGTATGTTTAGTATATACCTCATAATTGATTTGAGCACCAAGGTACTCAAATACTATCCTTTTTCCATCAACAGAGATAATTTTTAGTTCTGTATTAATAGGAATCAACAAACCTTTTGAAAAATTGGTGCCAAAAGTTCTTTTACCTTCTGCCCACATATTAACTTGAGTGTATACTGTTTCATTTGAACTAATAATCTTTTGTTGTTCAGGAGTTAATGAATATTTAGCTCCCCCACAAGCGGTGAATAAAAATGTTACTAGAATTATTGATATATATGAAATTAATCTTTTCATCTTTTTCCTTCGTATAATACATTAACCAACCAAATACTATAAAATGGTTGAGTTCATTAAAGACTCATGGTTTTCACAAAAGCTAACTGTAAACAGGTTTTTTTCCTTTTTGGACTATATGTACCAGCTTAA
>JAMOMX010000295.1 GCA_027066935.1 Sulfurimonas sp.
AACTCTTCTTTCTCTTCTTGATTTAGATTTACAAAGTATTGTTTAGCGGGCATATTTGCTACCTTTTATTTTTTGTAAATATCTAAGCAAATTTTAGTCCATCTTTATATTGGTGGTGGGGTACTAGGTTTATTCCTAGTGACAAAGTGAAATTATTGCTATCCCTAACCAAATAACTAGATAATGAGAATAAAAATTGCTTTATAACCTAAAAAGAGAAAATTTTATGCCACGAGTAGTTTATGAGATCCCAGAGAATGCAAAAAAAGATGTTGCACAAGCAATGCGAAAAGAGAAGAATGTTGTAGTAAAAGAGCGACTATTAGCGGTTTCAATGTTTTTAGATGGAGTGCCAAAAGGTACTATCAAAGAGCTAATGCATAGAGGTGGAGCTTATGTTGGTGTTTGGATAACAGCTTACTTCGATAGAGGTGTATCAGCATTAGCTGATAATCGTGGTGGCGATCATAAGAGTTTCTTAACACAACAACAGATGCAATTACTAAAACATATGATTACAACAAGTAATCCGATATATGCTAAAGGTTGGGATGGGCATAGTATTGTTGACTTAATCAAGTATCATTTTAAAGTAAAGTATTCTCGTAATGGTGTATATCAATTATTAAAACGCTTGAACATAACACATAAAATAGCAACAAAAATTGATCCAAAAAAGTCAGAAGCTAAAATTGCAACATGGAAAGAAGAGGTAAAAAAACTCTCAAAGAATTAAATGCAGATACAGTTTTTTTAGCTCAAGATGAGAGTAAATTTGTGTCAGAGAGTAGTCGTGTAACATCTTGGTCTGCGAAAGGCGAATCGGTAAGTTATAGTGGTTATCGTTATGGAACATCTCTTAATTGTTTTGGTAGTTTTAATCTTCAAACAGGATATCTTGTAACATCATTTCACGATAGAGGAAATGCGCTCACAACAATAGAACATTTTAAAATACTTAGAGAACACTATGGAGATAAACCTATCGTTTTTCTTCTTGACAACGCTTCTTGGCATAAGACACTAAGTGTTCAAGAATATTGTATAGGAAATAACATTACCTTAGTATTCCTACCTCCATATGCACCAGAGTTAAACCCTATAGAAAGGGTATGGAGTTTTCTTAAATCAAAAGTAAAAAATGTATATTTTAGTACAACTAAAAAGTTTACTGACTTTGTGACTGATTTACTTCAAAATATTAATTTAACAGATAAGGATAAGCTTTCTAACTTATCTACTAGTTTGTTGTAAGATGGCAATATTTAGAAGGGCAATTGCCTCTTCCTCCACCTGAAGGATTACCAGTAGTGCTTGGACCATTTGGTGGTGTGCAAGTTCCTTTTCCCATTTCAGTTTCCTTTTTTTGAATTTACCAGTTTACTTTCATAAATAGGCATATTTAAAATTAGACTTTTTTATTTTACTAATGCTAATATCTGATATAACGGCGAAGCTGAGCTCCATCAAGGTGTATTTCGGAAAATTCGCTTGCGATTTTCTGGGATACACCTTGATGTGAGACTCCTGCCATTTGTTGTATGTAGCGGAGCGGAATACGACAAATGGTTGGTGGCTCGTTTAGAGCTCAGCTTCGCTTTTGTTATCCTTGCTTGTTAGCCCAAACTTTAATATCAGCCCAATTTCTATAATCTCCTTCGCTAACTCCTAATATAAAAAAGCCACTTTTAAATATTACTTTAGACAAAAAAGACATTTTACTATAATCCAATACACCCGCAAATTGACCAATACTTTTTGGTTTAATTTTAGGAATTAATTTATATAAATCATTAGCATATTCATTTGCTTGTAGCTCTGTTTTTTTAATTTTTTTTGATAATGTAAGGCAAGTGAAAAAATAAGAAACCTCCAATTTATTCAAACTATCTTGATACTTAGTAATAAATTTTATTGCATCAGGTATCCAAGTATCGTACTGAATAGGGCTACCTATAATGACACTCTCGTAGTTATCTACGTTTTTTATATTTTGTATCCATTGTACATCAACTTTATTTCCTTTTTGACATAAAATATCACCCATATATTTTGCTACTTCACTTGTACTTCCATATTCGCTAGCATATGCGACTAATATTCTTTTGTTATTTTTATCTCCACAACTAAAATTATTAAATTTTAGTTGTGAAGCATTTAAAATATTAGGGAATAACATACCACTTCCTAAAATAGCACTTGTTTGAACACTATTGAAAATAAACTTTCTTCTTTTAGAATCATTCATATTTTATACTTTAATTTTGTCTAATATTTTATTGATATCTTTCATCTTTCTATCAATTCCACCAAATACATTAAATTCTTCAAGTTTCATACCACAAAATTCTATAATTTGTTTTTTAAACATATTTTTCAATCTAGAATTAGCCCCTGTTAGCATATATAAAAAATATGGTGTACCCGTAGTTGTAAAAATTTTAATACTTTTATGTGTTAAAAGTCCTTTTGGTCTTCCATTGATAAATTCAGCCGCAAATCCCATAGATAAGTTCCAATCAAAAAAGTTCTTTAGTATTGCTGGCATACTACCCCACCAGTAAGGAAATACTATAATTATTTCATCTGCTTTTGAAATCTTTTCTTGATAATATTTCATTTCTTTTGTAACTTCAATTTTATATGGATCATCATTATATGTAAAAAATGCTTGTTGATTTTCATCTTTATATAAGTCTAGTATTTCTACAGTTGCACCTTTTTTTATTGACAACTCTTTATATCTATTTGCTATTGCAAAAGATAAACTCTCTTTTTTTGGATTTGCTACTATTATAAGTATATTTTTCATTTTTCTTCCTTTATATCATTTTTTTATGTACTACTTAGTACAAAACTAGACGAAAAATTAAATTAACAATTCCTCAACAAAACTTAATAAATCATCTATAATTTTCATATCATTTTTAGCTTGTAACATCATTACTATTCCGTTGTAAAGAGTTAAAAATCTAATAGCTAATTTTTTATTATCCATTGTATTTTTAATCTCATTATTTTTTTTGGCTTCGTTTATAAACTGTGTGACAAACTCAGTAAACTCTTCAAGTTCTAGATGAATTTGATTACTTAAATGAGGGTGCTTTAAATAACACTCTTTCCCAGAGTTCATTAACAAACAGCCTTTTACTTTACCATTAATAGTTAACTGTTCAATAGTGTCTTTAATTAAAAAAATTAAAGTTTGTTTGGCACCTATTTCATTTTTTAAATAAGTTAATAATTGAAAAGTTTCTTCTCTATATAAATGTAATGATAAAGAGAATATCTCCTCTTTAGATTTAAAAGTTCTATAAAAACTACTTTTTTTAATGCCCATTGCAACTAATAAATCATCAAGACTTGTATTGTCATAACCATGTTCCCAAAAGTGGTACATAGCTAGTTTAATTACATCATCTTTTTCAAATGTTTTTGGTCTACCGATACTGTTTTTTATAGATTTATTTGTCATACTTTAATTATAGCACTAGTTAGTACAAAAATCAATAGTTAATTGTTTTTTCTTAGGATAACGGTTGAAGATAGCCGATAAATTTCCGCTAGGTAATTTATTGGATACTCTGTTTTGTTATCTACTTTTATGTTAATTGAATAAACCAGTTGAATTTACCAGTAAATGTTTCTACTTCATCACTGTCAACTAGTTTAATGTCAATAGTAATATTTGCACGTGATTTTTTTAAAATTTGCTCTTTAAATTTGGATTTAATAGAGTCGTTAATTGATGCAAATGCAATAATGTTATTTTTTGAAAGCTGTTTAAATTTTGTTTCACTACTTCTAAAAACAGGTATAATTTTTTCTTTTAACTCAGGAAAAGTTTTTTGTAAATAATCTATACTAGCCGTTTCGGCTAGAGTAAATTGAGAACCTGCATGTTGAGTTTGAAAAAAACTTTCTGTCTTTTGTTGAAAGGGAAGTTCTAGGTTTTGGTCACTATTTCTAAAAATTCCTAAAAGTTGTACTAATGGCACATCTTCTAACTTCATTATGTCTCCTTGTGTTGATAACGGGTCGAAGATAGCCGATAAATTTCCGCTAGGTAATTTATTGGCTCTGTTTTGTTATAACTCTTTCCAAGTCTATGTTGAAGAAGTCGTTATATTTGCTGTTTTCTTTTGTAAAAACCATTATATTAAACTTACTTCTAGTTATTCCAGCATAAACAATCTCTTCATTATCTTCTTCATCAATAATTAGAAATAATGTAGGAACTTCATATCCCTTAAAACTATGTGTAGTAGACAATTTCATCATACCATTATTTAAATTAAATCCAATTTTTTTTCTTTTTCTAATATTATCTATTTCTTGGGGAAATTTTTTACTCATTTCCAATGTCTCAAATGTTGTCAATGTTTTATCTGTATAATTTTTGCGTATATTATAGTCAATATTTTTTAGTAAATCTATATTTGAGCATAGAATTGCTACATCATTTGGATGAATGTCATAGTCTCTAATTTCTTGAATTATAGTTGATACGACTTCGTTCATTTTATCGTTTTGATAACTTTTTATTTTGTATATATCTAATGATAATAAAGGTTCATTCTTAGTATCTTCATATGTGTCTATTTCATATTTATCTTTAAAAAATGTTGTTTGAAACCTTTTTGCTAAGTCTAATATCCTGCCACCATTTCCATGATGTCTTATAGACTTGTTTAATGCTTCCCATCTACCGAATCCTTGAACTATTTTAGGTTTCTTTTCGCTATCCAGTTCTCTTTCATATATATTTTGTTTCTCATCACCAAAAAGTACCATTTCTGAATTTTCTTCTAAAAAATATGTTCTAATTATTTTTATCCATTCTGGTTTATAGTCTTGAATTTCATCTATAAAAATAGATTTATATTTAGGAATGTCATTTTTATACTGTTCAAAAAGTTTTGTATTTGAATAATAATTGTCATCTAAAAATATTGATAATTGATTATGTGCTAAGTCTTCAGGTATTTTTATTTCAATACCTATATTATTGAATAATTGAGTTATAAGTTGATGATAGTTTGTAATATAAAAATATTTCCAGCTAAAGTCCTCTCTAACATCACTTATTTTATCATGAATATAACTTCTTAATGTAATATTATAAGTAAGGATTAACACTCTGTTCTCATGTCTTTTATGAGCATTGACTGCCCTTTTCGCTAATACAACTGTTTTTCATGACCCTGCAACACCTTTTATTTTTTGGTGTATGGGTTTACTTATTAATAATTTTTCTTGCTTTTTTGTATAGTCAATTTTTATACCTTGATTAATTGTATGAAAGGGAGGTTGTAAATAACGTTGAAACTCTTTGTATATATCTTCTGTGAAAATATTTGAATCAATTGAAGGTAAGTGTATTTTATTAATATTATCATTCCCTATTGAATGAAAGTTTAAATCTCTTTCAATTTTTTCTTTTTTTCTTTTTTGATAATCTAATTTTTTCTCATATTTATCAAAAGAGATAGTTTTATTCTTAAATGACTCATTCAGATTTTGTTCAATTTCTTTATATTCATTCATAACATTACTAAAAAAATCTGAAAGATTTCGTTTAGTTGCATGATGAAAATATACATATGAATTTATGCGTCCAAAAAATTGTTTATTTTTTAATTTTGCTTCTAGCATTCCATCAATATGTAAATTAAATAGATTTGTCTTGTATCTAAAAACTTGTTGAAATGGAGATTTTAATAAAGCTCCATTTTCTGTAAGATGCCAGTGGTTATTTTTATCAATATTATATAAGTTTAGATTCCAATCTTTTACTTCAATGATTGCAACCCCAGCATCTTTTTGCACTAATATAATGTCAGGCATATCACCATTTAAAAAAGGTTGAAAATATATTTCTACATTTTCAGGTAAGTGTTCGATAAAGTAGTTTATTAAGTACCATTCCCCATCTGTTGGTGGGACTTTTAGTCTTTGAATATTTTCAACTGTAGGTAATATTTTTGCCATTATCATCTCTATATGTTAATTTATGTCAGGTTGCCTTGTGGTTATAACGGCGAAGCTGAGCTTCATTAAGGAGTATTTCAGGAAATTCGCTTGCGATTTTCTGGGATACACCTTGATGTGAGACTCCTGCCATTTGTTGTATGTAGCGTAGCGGAATACGACAAATGGTTGGTGGCTCGTTTAGAGCTCAGCTTCGCCGTTGCATGTTTCCGCTCCGCAGGAACATGCAACGGTTGACTTGAAAAATAAGTTACCTTTTTCAAGTTCTTTTTTCTTGAAAGTATCTTATCTCAATAATGTTTAAACTTCTAAAATGGGGCTGGGTAACTTATTTTTCTTCCAAGGTTTTGTTAGGTGTTTCAGTTGACTTCTTCATTTTATCTTTTCTCTTAAATAGTCCAAAAGTAAGATATAACAAATAAGTTCCTGCAATATATGTCAAACTTCCAAAAACTATAGCCTCGCTACCATCAAAATTTATACTTACTTTTGATGTATTTTCATGAACTGATTGTAATATAATTCCCTTATAGGAATAGTCATACATCATCCCAACTAAAAAAAGCAAGACTATACTGAACCACTTTCCCATAGCTATTTCCTTTGTCACCTAACGGGGGCGAGGGTTCAACCCTCGTATTTGTTAGAGGTCTGTTTAGATATATCATCTTCATTTAAATATACTTTTTCATATACATACAATGCTATAAAAATAGCAACAGCAAATATATGGGCAACAAGACCAAATAATGCCCAAAGAACATTTTTTTGATTCAATTGTTTGGTTAAAGAATATAACCAAATAGCAATAACAATATTATCTATACTGCTAGCAATCATCCCAATTGGAACAACAATATATGAAACTAGCCAAGTAGGATCTTGAATATTTTTTGCATACTGTGCAAGAACAACACCAACTGTGATGGTAAAAATATATGCTGGCATATACCAATAAATTAATTTTTCTATCTCTTTACGTAAATTCATTATGTTCCTCTAACGTTCATCGTGAGCAATATGAAGCCGCACTTTGGCTTCATATTGCGTTCCACGTATTTGTTATATCTGTCTATAATTTTACTCACTTATCATTAGTTTAAGTAATACTATATTGAGTATGGTCATTATTTTTTCTATTTACACTGATAGAGCTTACTATTTATAAAATTTCTAATAATATTATCTGTTGATTTAGGATGTCTTATAAAAACATGTTCTTTGCTAAGAGTAATGATTACATTATTAATTTTATATTCATACACAATGTTATTTTTAGCAGTATCAAACTTAGTCTGTGAATCTATTTTTTTTGCGATAAAATGCTCATCGTCATTTAAAAATAAATGTACTTTGTCACCTTTTTTTTGCAACTTAATTGTATTTTCATTATATTCACTTCTATTCTCATCAGTTACAATAGTAGTAGGTTTGGTAAGTATTTTTATGAGTTTACATTCACGAAGCTTATCCACTTTCCAATAGGCTAGAAACTCTTGTTGTGTTTTATTGATTTTAGTCTGCTGTTTTTTTTCAAGTTCTTTGTATTCTATGAAAACCAGCAATGAAAAGATGCCAATTAGTACAACTACAATTAAGCTAATTTTTTTCCACATTCTTGTCCTTTTATAAAAATTGAATCCTAGCAATTATGAGTTCTTATCCTAAAAGGACTATTCATATGTTAAACTCACAATTAAATATAACGACTGTCTTGAGAAATAAGTCGCCGCTAGGCTACTTATTCTCTCCAATGTTTTGTTATATGTTTGATTAATAAAATATTCTAAACATTAAGTTTTCAATCATATCTAGTGAGTAGATAAACCAACTATCATAGCAATTAAAAACATAATTGCCATACTTACTGGTACATAAATTATTTTTTTTGTTGTAGGTATCGCCATGCCTAAAATTCCAGCTACTAAGGCAAACATAAATGATCCAATAATTCCATTAAGCCATGAATTTTGAGGTGTAGCAATAAAAATTAATATTAAAAAAGCAGCTAATGAAGCTCCTCCCGAAATTAAAAACTTTTCACCTATCTTTTTACTAGATGACTTTGAATTTTCTATTACATCAGAAATCGCTACTTGTCTTACTCCACATTTTGGACAAATTTCTGCATTTATCTTAATTATTTCACCACATTCACTGCAATACTTTTCATCTACCATTTTCACTTTTTTAATTTCAGTATTTTCCATCATCATTCCTTATGTTTTAATTACTATAGTTATTCCTGTGCATATAACGGGGGCGCGGGTGAGTGGCGACCGAATATGAAAATTTATTTTCAGATTTGGTTGTCCGCTCCTCCCGCTTGTTGCCTGGCGCGTTGCGCCGGGGAACTAGTGGGTGTTCAACCCGCGCCCCCGTTGCCTCGGTAAGCGAAGCGTCCGAGGCAACGACTGACTTGAACTGAAAATTTTCGTAGAAAATTTATTAGTTCCAAAGTTTTGTTAGCTACTCTCGTTAATAAGTTTAATATCTTTGGCAATATCTTTTTTGAATTTAGTCATGCTTACATCTTCAATATTACATTCAAACAATTCCTTTCCAAATATATCTTTTTTAATTTGTTGTGATGAAATGTTTACAATATTTGATATTTCATCTACTTGACTTTGACTATATCTTTCTTTTTTGTCTATCAGATTCATAACTTCATCTTTATGAAAAATATACCTACCTTTCAATTTAAATATATCAATATACTTCTCATATTCATTTTTATTTTTAAAATAATGAAAGTCTAGAATGTAATCATCTTTATTTTTAATTGTTGAGATGTCTTTTTTGTTATGAAAATATAATTTAAATTTCACATCATTATTAAAAGAAAAGTTTTCTGATGTTGGACTTAAATATCCCATTAAATCATTATCTATAAATTGCTTTGAACCTTTAAATTTAGAATTACAAGAGTAACATGATGGTACAAAATTATATAGTGATAATGCGATTAATGGATGACTTCCTTTATCTATAACATGGTCTAAAGTAAAATGGCTATATTTATCTTCTAGATTAATAGAACTATTATTTGAAATTAAGAATTGGATTAATTGTGAGTTATTTAAGTTATTTCTCTCGGCAATAATTTTATCTGCTTTTACATCACCAATACCTTTTAATTTTAATAAATCTTCTTTTTTTGCTCTTTTAATAAAATCTAAAAAATCATGATAATCATCTCTATCATTAAAGGAGTTAACAAAATCAATATTACAAAAATAACAAGTTTTAATGGTCAATTCCTTTTCAAAAAATGATTTTATTTTTGGTTGAAATTTATTTTTAGATTTATAGTCATAGTTGAAAAAAATCTTTAATTTTTCTAATTCTTTTGTTGTTAGAGTAGTAGAAAATACTATTTTTAAAAGTTCTTCAAAAGGTGCTAGTAAAATATAATCTAAATAATTAATATTAAATCCTCAACTTTCGCACATACAAAAGCCAAGTTTAACCCCATAAACAGGCGCATTAAAGTATAATTCTTTACCACAAATAGTTATACAAGGGCTTCTTTATGAGTTATACGAATACTATCACAGATGCAA
>JAMOMX010000296.1 GCA_027066935.1 Sulfurimonas sp.
GACCGATACTTAAACCCATGATTGACCTTTGGTTATGTTTTATTAAAGTGAAATAGTATCTAAAAGTTGCTTGGAGTTTTTATAAATAAACTATTTATAATTGAAATTTTTCAATATTTCAGGGTTTATAATCTACAGTTTGTATTTTTTGTAAATATCATCATCTAAATCCCACAATTTTTTTGACTTTAGGCTCTCTACAACACTTAAAGTACAATCTACATCATCTGGCCATTCACGCTCAAACCCATCTAATAAATTTTTATTAGTACCATCTATACCAACCATTAAACCTGAGATAAATATATCTCTTAGGGCATCAATATTGTTAGTTACACGCCAAATACTCATATAAGAATTATAAACATCGTTATTTTTTTCATCTATAAATACAACTATGCGAATATTTGGGCTAAGATTTATTAAGGCATCAAAATATTCTTTTACTTTTTTAGTTTTATTCACACTAATAACTGTAATTGGATTTTTAGTTCGTCTCATATATTGATGTAGGTTTACTGCATCAGGAATTAATTCTTTTACTTCTTTAAGCAATTTTACATCACCTAATAAACTTGGAGCTTCTATCTTTTGTATTACAGTAGCATCTATACCTAGTTTCCCACCAACTAAGGTTTCAGGGGAGGAATGATCAAGAGCATCTAATATTCCCTCTGAAATAAAGAGCGATTTTGGTGAAAATCTATCTAATATATATGATGTAAATGCTTCATAATTTTCCAATTTAGGACCATTTTCATCTATAAAAATAGCATGTTTTACAAAGCTCATTTGTCCAGCACCCCAAAAAGCGTGCATAAATTGCTTTGCATGACCTTTATAAAGCGGTTGCATCTTTGCTAAAATCAAGTTATGAAACCCTGCATTTTCTGGCATATGATAATCAAGTAAATCTGGTACTGTTGTTTTTAATAATGGAAAAAATATTTTACCTGTAGCCCAACCCATATACTTATCTTCTAATGGTGGCTTGCCTACAACTGTCGCTAAATATGTTGGTTTTTTTCTTGTAGTTATAGCACTAACTTCCATAGCAGGGTATGGCTCTTCTAAAGTATAATAGCCAGTATGATCACCAAATGGACCTTCTATTTTTAAAACCTCTGTATCAACCCAACCCTCTATCACATAATCAACATCTTCAGGTATATAAAGTGGTGTTGTAAGTGATTTTACAACTCTTGCTGGTTGTTTTTTAATAAGTCCATACATAAGTAACTCATTTACCCCATAAGGCAGAGGTGCAGTAGCACACCATGTATAAAGTGGATCACCACCAATAGCTATACTTACAGGCATTTTTTTACCAGCTTTTTGGTATTGATCAAAAAAATGGGAGCTGTCTTTATGAATTTGCCAGTGCATACCTAATGTTTTTTTATCATATACTTGAAGCCTATACATCCCAAGATTTACTAACTCACCATTAAGACTTTGAGTATATACTTGAGCCATTGTGATAAAAGGTCCACCATCTTGCTCCCACGTAGTTAATACTGGTAGTTTATATAAATCTATATCATCTTTTAAATATTTTATAGCTTGACAAGCACCCTCACCTTTCAAGCGTTTTGGAAAAATATTTTTCAATGAAAAAAGATCTTTAACCATTGATAGTTTTGCACTAAAACCCTCTGGTGGCTTCATGTGAAGAAGTTTAGTAATCTCATCTGCTACACTCTCTATTGTTCTACCAAAAAGAAGTTCACATCGTTTATATGAGCCAAAAACATTCATAAAAACATCTTCATCAAACTTAGTGCCAGTTTTTTTGTCTACCACATTTGTAAATAAAAGTGCTTTTCCACCATCTTTTTTTTTCACTTCTCCATAAGCTAAATGTGGAATTTCAAGATAAATATCTAACTCTTCATCTATAACTTTAAGTTCATCATGTTGTTTTAATAGTTGAATTGTTTTATTCATATTTTTTTCTATAACCTTTGTGGCATCTCATCTTTAAATGCTAATTCTTCCGCTTTTTTAAGTAGTTCCATAGCACCATTATCTATCATAATTTTAGCCATCTCTGAGCCTAAATTTTTACATTCATCTACATCCCTAACTATTTTTTCACTCATTATATTAGTACCATTAGGGTATCCAATCATTGTACGAAAAGTGATAACTCCATCGTTTATAACTGCATTACATGCTACAGGTGCTGAACATCCAGCTCCTATTTTACTTATAAAATCTCTTTCTATCTGTGTAGATATAAAAGTATTTTCATCTTTTAAGCTTTGTGCTATTTCTAATATTTTAGCATCACCTTGAACTATCTCTATACCAAGAGCTGCTTGACCCATTGGAGGTATCATCATATCAAGAGAGAGTTTATCTGTATATGGAATATCTTTTAACAGATCTAATCTATTTAAACCTATCCATGCTAATATAATTGCATCATATTGGCCCTCACTTAGTTTTCTAAGTCTTGTATTTACATTTCCTCGTAAATCTTTTATTTTTAAATCTGGGCGTTTTTGAAGTAGTTGCATTCTCCTTCTAAGACTTGTTGTACCAACAACTGCACCTTGTGGCAGATCATTTAATGTTGCATATTTATGAGATAAAAACACATCACTTTGATCTTGACGCTCAGTTACAGCAACCAACTCTAGGCCTTTTGGAATATAAGTAGGTACATCTTTTAAACTATGAACAGCTATATCAGCATTACCTGCTAACATCTCATCTTCAAGCTCTTTTGTAAAATGACCTTTACCACCAATCAATGCTAAAGGTTTATCTAAAATTTTATCACCATTACTTACAATCTTATTTAACACTACTTCAATCTCTGGAAATGATCTCTCAATTCTTTCTTTAATGTGATACGCTTGCCAAAGGGCTAAATCTGAAACTCTTGTAGCTATTGTAAGTTTTTTCATATCTACTTAATCTCTTTATATTTCTTTTTTGTTTTGTCTTCTTTATCATCAAAAAACATTGTAGGTGTCCCTTGAACCATTAGGTAAGATGCAATTTTTTCATCATTGTTATAATGTGAAACAACTTCTGGATTGTTTAAATCATTTGGTTTAATATTTGTACCCAATACTTTATTAAACTCTTTTAGTATTTTAGATACATTTCGTTCCTTAGCATCTACTTTAACTTTATAAAGGTTTAAAGTTACATCTTTATGTCCACGAAGCTCAGCAGCTATAGCTGCTTTTGTTAACTCCACTGCTGCTGGATGAAGAGATGGTAACGGAAGATGGTAATAATATATTGCAAATGTATCTGGTCTTTTTTTCATATACTTTATAGCTTTTGGTACAAAGGTTCTACAAAATGGACATAATGGATCAGAGAATATTGCTACTTTATGTTTAGCATCTTCATTACCATATATTAAATTTGCTTTTTTATAAAATTCTGCTTTAAATTTTGGTGAAACACTGTTTTTAAGAGACTCACCTGTTTTGAGGTTTATAAAATCTTGTGTAATAACTGAACCATTAGAAAACCAAATCATCTTTTGATTTACTTTTCTATTATCCTTAAGAATTGCATTTATATCCATAATATACGCATTCCAAGATGGCATATTGTCCATTTTGCTTTTTGATATAACTTTAATATTAATAGATTTAATATCTTCATTATTTTTAAATTTCTTATATAAAAAATTTTCTATATCTGCATTTTTTGCAGCTCCAAATAAACTACTTGTAAGTAACGCTATCGTTAATAACTTCAACATCAATGACATCTGAATCCTTTGTATTTTTTCTCTCACACTTCGTGTCTACATTAAAATTGTGTGAGCGCATATTATATCTGTTTACTATTGTTCTAGTAAAAACGCCAAACTGCATAAGCAACCCAATGATATCTGTAAGAAATCCAGGAATTATGAGTAAAATAGCACCAAAAAGTGTAAATAAATTTAAATTTTGAAATTGATTTAAATCTATACAGTTGTATGATACTGCTGTTAAGTTTTCTCTAAGTGATTCTTTAAAATTAACTAAAATAAATATACCTAAAATGCCACTTGCAACTATCTCTAAAAATGTCATAAAACCACCAATAGATGATGATATATTTACAGATATAATGACCTCTAAAAATAGGTAAATAACAAAATAAACCATCTACATCAATTCCATAACTTTATCAAAAACATTCTCTACACTAACTGCTGTTTTCTCTTTTGTTTTTCTATCAAATATCTCAACTGTTCCGTTTAATAACTCTTTGCCAATTATAACAGTATATGGAAAACCAATTAACTCAGCATCTTTCATTTTAAAGCCAAATCTATCTTTTCTATCATCAATTATAACTTCAACATTGACATCTAGTAGTTGTGAGTATAGTTTTTCTCCAACTTGCATTTGATTTTCATCTTTAATATTTGAGACCATTATATTTACCATATATGGTGCAGTCTCTTTTGTCCAAATACAACCAGCTTCATCATGATGTTGCTCAATTATAGCAGCTACTAAACGACTTACACCCATACCGTATGTACCCATAATAAATGGTTGTGCTTTTCCATTTTCATCTAAATATTCAGCTTTTAGAGCTTTTGAGTATGTAGTACCAAGTTTAAATATGTGCCCAACTTCAATACCTTTTGTTAAAGATAATTTACCATCACAATGTGGGCAACTATCATCCCCTTTAATCTCTTTAATATCAGTTACACTCGATGCTTCAAAATCTTCAGGCAACTCATCCATATTCATAAATATTTCTATATTAGCACCATATTCACACTTGCTACAAATAGCAATACTATCTTCACCACTTCGTGCAATAACCATAATCTCTTTTGAGCCACTTCCACCAATAGCACCACTATCAGCTTCAACTACGCGAAAATCAAGACCCAATCGAGTTATAATTTTTTTATAAGCCTCTTCTAGTGCATTAAATTCTCTATCTAAATCTTCCTCTGATGCATGAAAACTATATCCATCTTTCATAATAAATTCACGTCCGCGCATAAGACCATATCTTGGTCTAACTTCATCTCGGAATTTTGTTTTTATTTGATAAAGATTTAAAGGAAGATTTTTATAGCTTGTAACGCGGTTACGAACCAAATCAACCATCATCTCTTCGTGAGTTGGACCAAGGACAAAAAGCTTCTCTTTTCTATCATAAAATCTTAAAAGTTCTTTTCCAAACTTATCTATCCTTCCACTCTCAATCCATAAATCTGATGGTGCTACAAAACTTAGCTCTACTTCTTGTGCTCCAACATTAAACATCTCATCATGTATAATATTTTCAATTTTACGAATCACCTTTTTTGCAAGAGGCATATATGAGTAAAGCCCAGATGCTACTTGAGATATAAATCCTGCGCGTGATAAAAATATATGACTTGCTAAAACCGCATCTGATGGGGCATCTTTAGATGTTGGAATAAACGCTTTAGATCTTCTCATCTGTTTCTCTCCTTTTGTAAAGGGATAAATTATTTTTCATTTAACTTTTCCCCTTTATATCTGTCTGGAACACTATCATTTTCATTACTTGCTAACATCTGCATCATACCTGAGATACTATCAGCTTTTGGTTCATGCGACACCTCTCTCATTTTTTTAGTCATATCGTGAAGAAATCTTTTTAAAGTTTGCTCAGCTAACTTTTTAACCTCTTTTTCATACTCTTTTGGGATATAACCGTTGTTTATTGCTCTAGTAGATTCTATCTCAGCAGTTTTATAAGCTTTTTTATATATATCTTTTATCATAGGTTCTATATTTAGAGCATCTAACCATTCAAAAAATTCTACAACACTACGACCAACTATTCCATGAGCTTTTCTAGCTTCATCTTCACGAAGCCCTTTATTTTCATCAACAATTGATACTAAATCATCAACTACATAAAGATTAATTCTTTCACTATTTGAACAACTTATATCTCTAGGTACTGCTAAATCAAACCAATATCTCTCAAAATCACATGATTTTATAATCTCATCTGTAATGATTGGTTCATTTGAAGATGTAGCTGTAAAGATGATTTCAAACTCATTAACTGCATCTGCAAGTTTTGAGAAATCTAAAACTTCTGCTCCACAAAGCTTTGCTAAATCTTCAGCTTTATGCTTTGTTCTATTGGTAATATATACATCTGCTCCACTTGAGACCATATGTTTAGCAGTTATTTCACTCATCTCACCAACACCAATAATAAGTGTTTTTTTATTGTTTATACAACATTTAAGAGATTTTAATTTTGATACTGCCACACTTGCTATTGAGACTGGCTTAGAGCTTATCTCAGTGGCATTTCTAACTTTTGCAGCACATTTAAATGCAGCTCTCATTGCACGAGCTATTTTAGAATCACAATGACCTTTATCGTGAGAAAATCTAAAAGCATCTTTTAATTGTCCCGCTATTTGAGTTTCACCAACTATCATAGAATCTAAAGATGATGCTACACTAAAAAGATGATGAATAGCACTACTATCATCATAAATATCTGCTCGCTCTTCTAATTCACTTAAACACATACCAGATCTATTACATAACATTTTAAATATATGTTGTTTTGCTGCTACTATATCATTACAGCTACAAAAAATCTCCATCCTATTACAAGTTGAGATAAGGATAGTTTCATTTATAGCTTCATCACTATTCAATCTAGCTAAACAACCATCTTTACTTAATTCATTTGGATATGTTAACTTCTCTCTTACCTCAAGTGGTGCATTTTTATGTGAAAAACTTATTATTAAATAATGCATTAAAAACTTCTTTTTATCATGGTATCTAGGATTGAGACTAACTCTTTATCATCAATCATCACTTTTTTAGCTTCATTTGATAATCTTTGTGCTAACTCAAAAGATTTTTCAATTGTTTTGTGCTGGTTCATCTTCTCTCTTATCCACATACTCTCTTCTTTAGTTAACTCTTTTGCATGTAAGCTTTTTAATTTTTCTTTATCTTCATCATTTAAAAGTTTGTAAAGATAGATATATGGCAATGTACATTTACCCTCTACAAAATCATTTAAAGCTGGTTTTCCTAATGTTTTTGAATCCTCAGTTATATCTAATATATCATCAATAATTTGAAAAGATAACCCTAGATTTCTTCCATATATAGCATGTGAAATGGTATCTTTACCTGCTAAAACTGCACTTGCACTTGCCGCTGCTTCTATAAGGGTTGCTGTTTTAAGGTAAAGCATATCAAGATATTTTTCTTCATCATCATTAAAACTCTCAGCCATCTTAACATCTAACATCTCACCTTTTGAGAGAGAAGTTACAGATGCTGCAATTGTTTTAGCTATCTCTTTATCAAAGTCAACCAACTCTGTAAAAGCTTTTGAATATAAAATATCTCCAAGCATTACAGATATCTTACTTCCCTCTGTAGCATTTACACTTTTTACACCTCTTCTAGTTTGTGCCTCATCAATAACATCATCATGTAATAAACTAGCAGCATGGATAAGCTCAACAACAGCAGCTAATTTTGGTGCAGACTTATCATTAGGTGCTATCTTTAAAATCAGTTTAGCCCGTAATTTTTTACCGCCACTTAAAGTTTTAAATAGATGTGTAACTTCATCATATTCACACTCATCTATTAGTCTTGCTATCTCCGCTTCTACTCTTTGCATCTAACCTCTTTATTTATAGTGTAAATTTCTTTTTGGCGATTTACTCTTTTTTATCTAAATATTCTAAACTGATAATACCATCGCGGTCATATAAAAACAACTCTATAACAGCTTTATTTGTTTGATAATTAAACTCTTTAAATTTAATTAAAAAAGTTGGTACATCATAATTACCTGCACCTCTTGATTTAAGTTTTAGCTTTATAAAATTGTTTTTATGTCTTGTATAAAGTATATTTTGAGATATAACATTATCATAAGATCGATGTATAACTAAACCACCGTTTTTAAACAGAGTCCATCGAAATTTAAAAAGCTTACTAAATCCATCATAATTTACAAGTATTTTTTTTTCTTCATCCTTAGCTAATTCTATACGCTTAGTTTGTTTGTAATCTAAAGCTATACCCATGCTAAAAAAAACAGATAAAATTAAAATTATTTTTAAAAATATTTTCAATTATATTTCCTAAATTTATTGAAGATTATATCTAAGATTTATTTATAAAAAAGTAAAAGCTAAATATCAGCCTTACAATTTTCTTGCATTGAGCATTTTTGCGCATCACCTAAATCTACACCAAGTTCTTTTAAGCGCTCAAGAACTGGAGGATGTGTATAATGAAAAAATATATATAAAGGGTGAGAAAGTGGAAAACTTTTATTTTCTGTAACAAGTTTTTTCAACGCATTTGCTAACTCTATCTCTCCACCAACTCCAGCTAATTCACTTCCCATCTTATCTGCAGCGTATTCATTATGCCTACTAACTATCCCCATAATTGGCATCATAATAAACCCAAGTATTGGGATAAAAAGCATTAGTAAAATCATAGTTACATAAGGTTCTTGAGGGAGTCCAAGTTCTGTGTAAAGAGCTTGTGGCAGATTACCAAAAATTGCAAACATTGTAAAAAGCATAGCACCAACTAAAGCGATGTTTTTATAAATATCTCCATGGGCAAAATGTCCTAACTCGTGTCCTAGAACTGCTAATAATTCACGCGTAGATAATTTTTCAATAAGTGTGTCAAAAAGCACCACTCTTTTAGCTTTTCCAAAACCACCAAAATAAGCATTTAATCTTGCATCTCGTTTACTAGCATCACTTACAAAAACACCAGAGCTTACAAAACCAGTTTTATCCATAAGTGATTTTATCTCTGAGTCTAAAGCTTCATCTTGAAGTGGTGTTAGTTTATCAAAAAACATTGCACGAAATGCTGGATACAACATATTTATTAAAATAACAACTCCAAAAATAAATGCAAAACTCCATAACCACCAAAGATCAAAGTTAGAGATTATTTCATATATCCCCCATACAACTAATGAGCCTAAAAGTATAGTTAAAACAAAAGATATAATTGTATCTTTGATCCATAATCCAACACTAGATTTGTTAAATCCAAATTTAGTATCTAATACAAATTTTTCATAATATGTAAATGGCAAAGATAATATAGAATTAATAATTATAAAACCCATAACAATTGCTATATTTAATAAAGCTTTATCTTCAAAATATATATTTTCACTCAAATAAGAGATACCAAAACCGATCCATGCTATAAAAAATATATAATCTACAAATGAACTTAGAATTGAGATTCTTTCTTTAGCTATAGAATAGTTACCAGCCTTTAAAAACTCCTCTTGATTTAGTAAAATTGCCTTAGAATTTTTTGCTTTAGATATAAAACCTATCTGCATAACACTTGTATAGATTGAGATTAATATATATAGTGTATATATACCTACTATGGTCATTAACATTAACTTACCTTAATTATTTTTTTTACGAAATTGTATCATTATTTATAAGAGTTGAATTAACAGTTTTTATATAGTGTAATCTACCACTTTAGATTCCACTGTCACACTCTTAATAAGTTCAACAACTTTTAGATGCTCAGGAT
>JAMOMX010000297.1 GCA_027066935.1 Sulfurimonas sp.
CAAGATTCATCGCTTTTTCCATACAAACTTTAAAATATTTGGGGTCTGCGGAACTCGCTACGCTCAAACAGTCCTCGCCCTTTTTCCAAATATTTTAAAATTTGTATGGGCGATTCATGGTGTGTGCTACTAACTGCTTGGATATTTATAAGAAAAAGATACTGAACAAATGTTTATACTTAAAATTAACAATATAATTATCTCTCGGAAGTGGGACTTCAGTCCCGCAATCAGGCGAGGCTGAAGCCTCACTTCCGAAGAAAAAAACAATGTTATAAAAGTTCATGCGTATTTTTGCAGACCTCGAAAAGCTAAAATAAAACTATTTTTGAACGTTAAGAAAATGTAATTGTTTGAACGAAGTGAGTTTTACATTTTTAGTTCAAAAATGGTTTTGTTTTAGGAATTCACGAAGTGAACTTTGAGACTTCTGCAAAGTCTTTTTGGTTCTTTTTTGACTAAAAAAAAGAATGAGTAAATTTCAACTATATTACTATTATTTTTAAAAGTTAATTAGATTTTATAAAATATTTACTACACATTATAATAACTAGCATTAGGATGATAAACTACAACAGCAGAAGTAGACTGCTCAGGATGAATCTGAAAAGTCTCACTTAACTCTATCCCAAACTCCTCAGGTTTTAAAAGATTAAACAAAGGTCGGTTTAACTCTAAATCTGGACAAGCAGCATACCCAAAAGAGTAACGACAACCTTGATATCTGTTCATCCGAACATCACTAAGCTTACTCCCCTCACCCTCACTTATATTTAAATCAAGTCTGATTTGTTTATGAGCTATCTCAGCTAATGCTTCTGCTAAATCAACTCCAAGACCATGAAACTGGTAATACTCTGTATATTTTCCCTCATCGTAAATGCCACGTTCAATCTCACTTAGTTTTGCACCAGCACTTACACATGTAAGAGCTATCACATCATGTCTATCATGATGAAAAAAATCACTTATTGCACGATGTGGTTGCTTTGATTGCCTAGGAAAAGTGAATTGCTCTTTTGCCCTGCCTATTACATGATCTAATGGCTCACGGTTTACCTCATCTTCAGAATTATACCCCTCACTTTCATCAAAAATAAGCAGAGTATTATCATCACTTCTACAAGGCCAGTAACCATATATGATAGTTGGCTCAAATAATTTTTCATCTAAAAACTGAGCTTTTAATTTTTCATATGTTGGCCAAACAACCTCATCAAGTTGTTTTTGATAATCCTCTTTACTCATCCCTTTTGAGCTATAACCCCAACGAGATTTAAAAAGAAGTTTATGATTTAGCCAATCAAATGCCATCTCTATTTGATGTTGCGAAAGTTTAAGCTCTTTTCTTCCCCAAAATGGTGGAGTTGGAACCTTTATATCTCGTGATGGCATTTTTATCTCACTTAAAGGTGGGATAACTATCTCTTTTTTCTTTTTAATAACTTTTTTTTCTTTATCTTTACCATGTAAATCTGTATCAAGATTACCCGCTTCTATACGACTCATAGCGGTTACACCATCAAAAGCATCTTTGCAGTAAAAGATAGGACCATCATAAAAAGGGCGACAAAAATCATCTATAAAAGTACGAGTTAGTGCTGCTCCACCAAGAAGTATAGGTATATCATAACCCTCTGCTTTTAGGGATTTTAAATTTTCTTGCATCACTTGAGTTGATTTTACAAGCAATCCACTCATCCCTATAGCATTTGCGTTTGACTCTTTTATAGCTTTTATAAAATCATCTAATTCCACTTTTATACCAAGATTTTGTACTTTAAAACCATTATTTGAGAGAATGATATCTACAAGATTTTTACCAACATCATGAACATCCCCTTTTACAGTTCCTAGTGCTAAAATAGTTTCAACCTCTTTTTCTATCTTAGGTAGATAAGGATTTAAATAATCAACTGTTTTTTTCATAGTCTCAGCACTTTGAAGAACAAAAGGTAGTTGCATCTGACCTGAACCAA
>JAMOMX010000298.1 GCA_027066935.1 Sulfurimonas sp.
GAGCTCAGTGCTAAACAAAAATATGAAGCCTTGGCTATTTTTGATATTAAAAAAGCTGCAAATATTTTAAAACCACTATATGACAATAATGATGATGGTTATGTAAGTATAGAAGTTGACCCGTATCTAAGTGATGATGCAGAAGGCACAATTGCAGAGGGGAAAAGGCTGTTTGCTGAGATTGGTCGTGAGAATGTGATGATTAAAGTTCCAGCAACAGATGCTGGATATGTTGCAATGAAAGAGCTTAGCGGTTGTGGTATCCCTGTAAATGCAACACTAATTTTTAAAAAATCTCAAGCAATATCTTGTGCAAAAGCTTTTGAGGCTGGAGCAAAAATAAATGGTGGGGCTGTTGATACTGTAATTAGTGTATTTGTAAGTAGAATTGATAGAGCTTTAGATATTGAATTAAAACAAAAAGGGATTGATGTAGCCCTTAGTGGAATATATAATAGTGCAGATATCTATAACTCTGTTCAAGAACTTGGAGTTGAGAAATGCCGAACTTTATTTGCTAGTACTGGTGTAAAGGATGACTCTCTACCTGCTCATTATTATATAGAAAAACTTTTAGCATACAACAGTGTAAATACTGCACCAATTGATACAATTAAAGCTTATGTTAAAAATGGGAAAAAAGATAAAGCATTGCCAATTTCAAAAGAGATAATTGAGGCACATTTTAAGAAAATAAAAGATGCAAATATCGATATTGATAAGGTTTTAGATAAACAAATAGATGATGGGCTAATAGCTTTTAAGGATGCATTTAAAGATATACTGGAGAACTTATGAATGAAAATAAGAAACAAATAGATTTTAGTCAATACGATTTTAAGTTAAGAGATAAAATAAATGATTATTTAAAAAAAATGATTGCATGGGGTGGAAGTGATTTGCATGTAAAAGCAAAATCAACTATCCGCGCTAGAAAAGATGGAAAAATTCGTCCATTTCCAGGTTGGATAATCTCTAGTGATGAATCACGAACATTAGCAAAAGAGATTTTAAAAAGTGAATATAGTAAATTTGTTGAGCAAAAAGAGTTTGATACAGTTCATAAATATAATGTAAAATTTAGTTTTCGTGTAAATTTCTTTTTTCAAAAAGATGGAGTATCTGCTGTTTTTAGGCTTATACCTACAGATATACCATCACTTGCAGAATATCACATGCCTGAGATAATAAACTCCTTTGTAGAAAAAGAGAGAGGTTTAGTTTTAGTTACAGGTGCTACGGGTAGTGGGAAGTCAACTACACTTGCAGCAATAATAGATCAGATTAATCGCACAAAGTATAAACATATAATAACTATTGAAGATCCTATAGAATTTACACATATTGATAGAAATTGTATTGTAAACCAGCGTTCAGTTGGAAGAGATACACTATCTTTTAAATCTGCTCTAAAGGCTGCCCTTCGTGAAGATCCAGATATCATTTTAGTTGGTGAGATTAGAGATCGAGAGACAGTTGATTTGGCTCTTCATGCAGCTGATACTGGACATTTGGTTTTTTCAACTCTACATACAACAGATGCAAAAGATACTATAAATCGTTTGGTTTCATATTTTCCATCCGATGAGCAACATCGTGTTAGGGTCTCTTTATCTAATGTAATTCAAGGCATAGTAACACAAAGATTGCTTCCAACAGAAGATGAAACAGGTAAAATTACTGGTCGTCGTGCAGCTGTAGAGGTGTTAGTTCGTACGGCAACTATTGAAAAATTAATAATTGAAGGGAGAGATGGTGAAATACCAGATGCGCTAGAAGCAGGTCATGATCATTATAAATCACAAACATTTGATCAATCTATTTTTGAGCTTTATAAAGAGGGTGTAATATCTAAAAAAACTGCATTAAATGCGGCTACTAGTGCATCAGATTTGGAGTTAAGAATGAGTGGCTTTGGTAGTACAAAAGGTATTTCAAAAGATTCAACACAAAAAGGTGATGCCAATCATATAGATGAAGATGTTTTTGATTTAAAATAGACTTAACACTTTTTAAAGCTTGAATCTTGTATAATTCCAAACATTTTTATTAAGGATTTAATATGTTAGAAGGTATAGTTAGAGAGAGTATTGGTAAAAAGGGTGTTAAAGCTCTTCGCCGTGATGGATATCTAATTGCAAATATTTATGCAAAAGGTTTAGAGAATGTTAACGCAGCATTCAAAATGAACGATTATATCCGTAGTGTGCGCAACAAAGACACATTGGTTTTCCCTGTTAAAGTGGATGGCAAAGAATTAAATGTTGTAGTTCAAGCATATGAATCTCAACCACTTACAGGTATACTTTTACATGTAGATTTAATGGTAGCACAACCAGGTGTTCTTACACATTATATGGTTCCTGTTGAAGCTGTTGGAACTCCAGTTGGTCTTAAAAATAAGGGTCTTTTAAATGTAGCAAAACCTCGTTTAAGAGTTAAAACTACAGTTGAAAATCTTCCAAATACAATTAAAATAGATGTTACTGATTTAGATATTGGAGATTCAAAACTTATTCGTGATTTAGACACTATTGATGGTGTTACATTCACTGATGATGGTCGTGTATCTGTTTTAAGTATCATTAAAGCAAAATAGTTATGCTTGTAGTTGGTCTGGGAAATCCTGGTTCCAGCTACGAAAAAACTCGCCACAACATTGGTTTTATGGTGATAGATGAGTTAATATCTCGCCATAATGCTTCAAAGCTAAATTCATCCTCTTTTAATGGGGAACTTTTTAAATATTCAAATCATTTTTTATTAAAACCGCTTACTTTTATGAATCTATCTGGTAAATCTATTGTTGCTGTTAAAAAATTTTATAAAATTGAGGATGTTGTTGTAATACATGATGATTTAGATTTAGAATTTGGCACTATTCGTTTTAAAAAAGGTGGTGGTCATGGTGGACATAATGGTCTAAAGTCTACAGATGAAAATATTACAAATGAGTATAGCCGTATAAGGTTAGGTATTGGTAAACCTGAACATAAATCTCAAGTTTCATCTTATGTGTTAAGTGATTTTAATGAAAAAGAGCTCACCCATCTTAGTCAATGGATTAAACAAGTGTGTGAAGCGATAGAAGATTTATTTGATAATTCTTTAGAAGATGTAAGTTCTAAACATACAATAAAAAAATTTCAGCTAGAATAACGTTAAAGTGATTGAGTATAATTTGGATTACTTCAGATATTATGAGAAAGGAAATAATGTTAGTATTTAAATATATATCTTATCATTTTTTAAAATATTTTTTTATCATTTTAACTGCATTAGTTCTTTTTGCTGTAGGTTTTGATTATACAGCTACTGGGGGAAACCTTGCATCTTCTGCAAACTTATTGGTGATTTTTTTAGCCTATAAAGTTTTTTTTGCTGTAGATATGCTTGTGCCAATATCATTAGTCTTTGCAATGATATCTACTAAAGTTTTTTTGATTCGCTCAAATGCTTTAGTGTCTTTTTATTCCCTTGGGTACTCAAAAGTTCAAATTTTAAACCCTTTTATAATAGTGTCTATGTTAATAATAGCTATATATATCACCTTACATACAAGTTCATCTTTTGCAAAGGCAAATGAGTTCGCAAATAATATTAAAAGCAATTCTGAGTATTTAAGTCCATCAAGAGATCTATTTTTTTCATATAAAAATAAGTTTGTATATTTTTCTAAATTATTACCACTTCAATCTAAAGCCGAAGGTATAAGAATATTTAGTGTTGATAAAGGAAGCTTAAAAGAGGTTATTGTTGCTGATTCAGCTGTTTATAAAGATGAATTTTGGCATATTAAAAATGCTGATATTATTATAAAGCCTGATAGTTTAGGATATGATTCATTAGGGATTACACTAAAAAACAATCAAGATTTAAAGCTATTGGAGGGTTTTCGCCCTAAAATGTTAGATCAAGTTTATGAGGGAAAAGTTAATTTTACTATAGGTGATGCAATAGAAGCGTTACTTATTTTACAAGATCATAATGTCAATATTCAAAGTATAAAAGGGGCACTTTATAAAATTTTTATCTATCCATTTTTTGCGCCTTGTTTGGTAGTAATAATTTTCTTTTTTGTTCCAATTAGTTCAAGAAATATAAATATTTCAATATTTAGTTTTGGTGCAATTATAGCTACTTTAATGATATGGGGAGTTATGTTTATGTTATCTGAATTTGCTAAAAATAAAACAATTCCAGTGGAGATTGGTATTATATTGCCAGTTGTAATATTATCTATGATAGCATTGCGCCAATGGCGAAAATACCGACTTTCTAGTTGAAAAAATAGATTAAATATATAGATTGGTATAAGAAAATATCTGTTCATAACAAAAGTATAAGCACACTTTAGGTAAAATAACTAAATTTTATTTTACGGATATTTATAATGGATTTTAAAGCTTTAGCTAATAAATATAACACACCTCTTTATATATATGATTTAGATTATATGAGTGTTCAGTATGAAAAACTCAAATCTGCTTTTAAAGCACATTCAAGCATTATGGCTTATGCTGTAAAAGCAAACTCAAACCTAAGTGTAATAAAACATTTTGCTGATTTAGGTAGTGGTGCTGATTGTGTGTCAATTGGTGAAGTTCGTCGTGCGATACTTGCAGGTGTACCACCATATAAAATACTTTTTTCAGGTGTTGGTAAAAAAGATGATGAGATTAAAGAAGCTATTGAGACAGATATATTGTATATAAATGTTGAGAGTGAGGCTGAGCTTAATCGTGTTGAGGCAATAGCAAAAGAATTAAATAAAAGATGTCGCATAAGTATTAGAGTAAATCCAAATATTGATCCTAAAACTCATCCATATATTTCAACAGGCTTACATGAAAATAAGTTTGGTGTAGAGATAGCTACTGCTAAAAGAATGTATATAAAATCAAAAAATTCTGATAATTTAGATCCAGTTGGTATACATTTTCATATTGGAAGCCAACTTACAGAATTAAAACCTATCTATGAAGCTAGTGAGATAGTAGCTGATATGCTTCGTTCACTTCAAGCGATAGATATTGAGTTGAAGTTCTTTGACATTGGTGGTGGTCTAGGAGTTCAGTATGATGATGAAACTACAATTACCCCTTATGATTATGCACAAGCAATTTTAAGTACTCTAAAAGGGCTTGAATTAACTATTATTTGTGAACCTGGAAGATTTTTAACTGCAAATGCTGGATATTTTTTAACTAAAGTTCTTTATGAAAAGAAAAATGGTGAAAAAAGATTTGTAATAGTTGATGGTGCTATGAATGATCTTCTTAGACCAAGTCTTTATAATGCTTATCATAAGATAGAAGCAGTCTCTAAAAATGATGGTGAAAAATCAAAAGCTGATGTGGTTGGACCTGTTTGTGAGAGTGGTGATTTTATTGCAAAAGATTGTTTTTTGCCAAGCTTAGAACATAATGATTTAGTTGTTGTACATAGTGCAGGAGCTTATGGCTTTGGTATGGGCAGTAACTATAACACTCGCGCTCGTAGTGCAGAAGTAGCTTTAAAAAATGGTGATGATAGGCTTATTCGTAAACGAGAAAGTTTTGATGACTTAATAGCACTAGAGAAAGAATTTTTGGATTAAAATGTATTTTATTGATGTTCAAGGTACTTTGATTAGTGATGTAGATAAAAGCCCAATTTGTGGAGCTGTAGAATTTATTGATAAATTAAATAAAGAAAATATTCCATATATGGTTGTTACAAACAACACTAAAAAAGACTCTTTTGATTTTTATGAGTTTTTAAAAAATAGTGGATTTGACTTTGGCTTTGATAAATACCTTGATCCTTTAATGTTGTTAGACTCTAAAGTTAATAAAAATGCAGTAGCAGCTTATGGTGCACAAGAGTTTTTAAATACTCTAAAAAATATGGGCTATACGCTAGATTATAAAAATCCAAAAACGGTATTAGTAGCTATAAAAGAAGATTTTAGTGCAGATGAGTATGCTCAGATGATTGATTTTTTACTTTTGGGAGCTAAACTTATTGGTATGCATGAGACATCTATATATGCAAAAAACAACAAACGCTATCCAGGTGTTGGAGCAGTTTTAAAACTTTTAGAGTTTGCAACAAGTGTTGATTATGATGTTGTTGGAAAACCAAGTTTAGCATTTTATGCGGAGGCTCTAAAGAGATTGCAAACTCAATACGCAGATGCTAAGTATGAAAATATAACTATGATTAGTGATGATGTTAAAGGTGATTTAGGTGGAGCAAAAGAACTTGGGATGAAAACTATATTTGTTACAAGCGGTAAATATAAAACAGCAAAAGAGATAGTTCCATTTTTAGATAAA
This sequence comes from Sulfurimonas sp., assembly GCA_027066935.1. Taxonomy (GTDB): domain Bacteria; phylum Campylobacterota; class Campylobacteria; order Campylobacterales; family Sulfurimonadaceae; genus Sulfurimonas. Next base: position 6,321 of record JAMOMX010000298.1, read on the forward strand.
AAATTAAAACCTGATGAGATTTTTGCAAATATGCAAGAGATTTTAGATAAGGAACTGTAGTAATGCAAAATTTTGAGATGGAAAATTTTACAAAGAACCGATTATCCCTTTGTGATAAATTTCTTTGGAGTAGAGGAATAACATGAAAACTTTAGATGATTGTAGAGTAGTAATAGACAGTATAGACAATGAAATATTAAGCCTTTTAAATAAGAGAATGAAAGTTGTTGAAATAGTTGGTGAGATAAAAAATGAAGTTGGTGGAGCTATATATAGACCTGAGAGAGAAAAAGATATTATTGCACGATTAACTAAACTAAGTGCTAGAGATAAGGGACTTTTAAAAGAGAAAGCTATTGAAGCAATATTTTTAGAAATTTTTGCAGTATCTCGTAACTTAGAACTCCCAGAGAGAATTGCATATCTTGGACCTGAGGGTACTTTTACCCATCAAGCAGCTGAGAGTCGTTTTGGTGCAATGAGTGATTATTTATCACTAGGTTCTATCCACTCTGTATTTAAAACACTTGAAGCTGGTCGTGCAAAATTTGGTGTTGTTCCTATTGAGAATTCTAAAGATGGAATTGTTGGAGAGACACTTGATCTACTCTCAAAAAGCACTATGAAAATTGTAGCAGAGTTATATATGCCTATCCATGCATCATTTGCTACAAAAGCTACAAAACTAGAAGATATAAACAAGATATATTCTAAAGACAAAGGTTTTGGTCAATGTAGAGAATTTTTACAAGAACATGGCTTTATTAATGTTGAACAAATTCCTGTAGAGTCAACTGCAAAAGCAGCAATTCTTGCCGCAAAAGACCCAAGTTCAGCAGCAATATGTTCTCATATCGCTGCAAAACTTTATGGATTACCAACGATGTTTGAAAATATTGAAGATGAACATGACAGTTCTACTAGATTCATTATTTTAAGTGATTTTAAAAATGCTCGAAGCGAACATGATAAAACTTCTATCTTAGTAAAACTCCAAGATGCTGGGGAAGCAGGAGCGCTTGTCCATTTTTTACAAGATTTTGATAACGAAAATATAAACTTATCTAAAATAGAATCTCGCCCATCAAAAGATAAAAATGGTTTTGGATATTGGTTTTATATAGATTTTTATGGACATATCGATGATGCGCCAATTCAAAGAGTTTTAGCAAGGCATGATGGTGAAGTGACCTGGCTTGGAAGTTATGTAAAGGGTAAAGATTGAAATTTAATAAAAATTTAGAAGGTATAAAAATATACGAAGCTGGTAAACCAATAGAGCTTGTAGTCCGAGAGTTTGGCATAAAACCACAAGACATTATAAAGCTAGCGTCAAATGAAAACCCACTTGGCTGCTCAAAAAAAGTGCAAGAGGGTGTGTCTAAAATTATCTCAAAGATGTCAATGTACCCTGATGATAGTATGATAAAGCTAAAGGATGCTCTTTGTAGCCGTTTTAATACTGAGCATAAAAATTTAATTATTGGAGCTGGTAGCGATCAAGTTATAGAGTTTTTAATCCATGCAAAATCTAATTCAAGTTCAAAAATACTAATAAATAGTATAACTTTTGCAATGTATGAAATATATGCTAAACATGTAGGTGCAAAAATCATTAGAACATCTTCACAAAAACATGACTTAGATGAATTTTATGAGTTATATAAACAAGAAAAACCATCTATAATATTTTTATGTACACCAAATAATCCAACAGGGGATGCAATAGATACAAGTTCTTTAATGCAATTTATATCTAAGATAGATAATGACACCTTAGTGGTAGTAGATGGTGCTTATATGGAGTATGCAATTGCTAAAGATAAGACAAAGTCATTGGAGCCAAGAGAGTTAATAAAAAAGTTTGATAATGTAATATATTTAGGTACATTTTCAAAAGCTTATGGGCTTGGTGGTATGCGTGTAGGGTATGGAATAGCAGATGAAAAAATTATAAAAGAGCTAACTAAACTTCGCCCACCTTTTAATATAACTACACTCTCTTTAGAAGCAGCAAGCATTGCGTGTAAAGATGAAGAGTTTGTAAAAAAAAGTATAAAACTAAATTATGATGAGATGAAACGTTATGAGAGTTTTGCAAAAGAGCAAAAAATAGATATAATTAACAGTTATACAAATTTTGTCACTTTATGTTTTAATGATACTAAAAATTCAACAGAAATTTCTAATAATCTTTTAAAAAAAGGGATGATTGTTAGAGACTTAAGTGGTTATGGAATCAATGCAATTAGGGTTACAGTGGGTTTAAGTGAACAAAATGATAGATTTTTTGAGCTTATGTCAGAGTATCTATAATTAATAAACGGGAATTAAATGAATTTTAATGCACTATTTTCACAACTTGTTGTTTTATATGCAAAGCTTACTAAAAACCAGCGTATAATAATTGCTAGTGCTATAGTTGGAATTATCGCATTTTTAGTTTTTTTAATTGTATATACATCTAAAGATAGTTCTAAAGATAGATATGAGGTGTTATTTAATTCTCTTAGTTCCGCTGATGCTGCAAAAATTATAGATAAATTAGAAAAAGATAATGTTCCATATAAACTAGAAGATAACAACATTATTAAAGTTCCAAGAAGTATAGTTTATAAAGAAAGAATCTCTATTGCCTCACTTGGAATTCCAAAAGATAGTGATGGTGTTGGATATGAACTTTTTGATACTCAAGAGTTTGGAGCTACATCATTTGATCAAGATGTAAAATATTTAAGAGCTATAGAGGGTGAACTCTCAAGAACTATTTCAGCATTAAGACCTGTTGAGAGTGCAAGTGTCTCTTTAGCACTCCCAAAAGATTCTCTTTTTATTCAAAAAGAGATAGATACAACAGCTTCAGTTATGATAAATTTGGTTGATGGTCGAACTCTCTCTTTTAAACAAATTCGTGGAATTAAAAATTTAATTTCAGCAGCAGTTCCAAAATTAAGATCAGAAAATGTGATGTTGATAGATAGTGAGGGGGAGACACTAGGTGATGAAGAAGAGGGTGCACAGATGAGTGAACTCTCAATAATTCAACAAAAATATAAAAATAAAGAAGAGAGAAAAAAACAGAAAAAAATCATAGAGGTAATTTCACCATTTGTAGGTGGTTCTAAAAAAGTTGTAGCACAAGTTACAATAGAATTTGATTTTAGTATTAAAAATTCAACCTCTGAAATATATGATCCAGAAAATGTAGTTAGAAGTGA
>JAMOMX010000299.1 GCA_027066935.1 Sulfurimonas sp.
TTTTGTATCAAGAACAAACTCTTTATCTAGCATTTTTTATAAACTCTTTTACCTTGATAGGATCTTTTTTTCCATGAGAAATCTCTACACCACTACTTACATCAACACCATAAAAACCATATTTTTTTAGTGATGATACATTAGTACTATCTAATCCACCTGCAAGAATAATCTTTGAGCAATCAACACCATTAAACCATTCAATGTTTAATCTTTTTCCAGCACCGCCATAGGTTTCACAATAAGCATCAATTAGTCTGTATTCACTTGAGTATTTTAAAACATCTTCTTTATTTTTTGCACGAACAACTTTAATATATGGGACAAAAAGTTGTTTATATAACTCGTTATCAGCTTCAAAGTGGAGTTGAGCTAGGGTACAACCGCTCTCTTGGATGTAGGAGTTTACTATTTGAGCATCAACATTTACAAATAGTCCAACTTTTTCCACAAAGGGAGGTAGTTTTTGAATAATTTTTTTAGCATCTAGTGGAGAGATATATCTAGGAGATTTTTCATAAAACACAAAACCAAGAGCATCTGCCCCTGAATCAATCGCATCAATTGCATCTTCATAAGAAGTTATGCCACATATTTTTGTTTTCATTAAATTTGTAAACTTTTAATTGCTTCTTTTTTTGAGGTGTGTTTAAATATATAACTTCCAGCAACAACAATATCAACACCAACATCTTTAAGGCTTTGAATATTTTTATCATTTACACCACCATCAACTTCTATAAGACAATTTGGATTTAATCTGTTTCTCATCTCATCTAATTTTGCAGCTTTAGGGATAACGCTGTCGATAAAACTTTGTCCGCCAAATCCTGGATTTACACTCATTAGTAGTACCATATCTAAATCTTGAAGTAAGTACTCTATAGTTTCAGGTGGAGTGTGAGGGTTTAAAACAATTGCAGGTTTTATACCTAATGAGCGAATCTTTTGAATCAAACGATGGGGATGTTTTTCCTCTTCAATATGAAAAGATATATATTTAGGTTTTAATGGAGCAAATAGATCTACAAAAAAAGTATTATTTTCCACCATTAGGTGAATATCTAAAGGTTTAGTAGCACACTTAGCAACGCTTGATACTACTACTGGACCAATTGTAAGATTTGGAACAAAATGTCCATCCATAACATCTACATGAACTAAATCACACCCAGCATTACATATATCTTCAACATCACGTTGAAGATTTCCAAAATCAGCACTCAAAATACTAGGAGCTACTTTAATCATTATAAACCTTTGTTTAAGTGTCTGAGTGTTATTATACCATGCTCAAGCACTTGTATCATTTGTAATCTTTAGTTAGAGATTTTGATTTTAGCTATATAAATATAAAATTATGTTTAATTGCATAATATTTAAATCTGAAATGCGATTTTTAAGTTGAGGTTTTGCTTAACCTTGGTATAATTCGCAACTTTAATTTAAACAAGGATATCATAATGGCTAGAAGATGTGCTATTAGTGGCAAAGGCCCTATGAGTGGAAACAATGTTTCTCATGCAAAAAATAGAACTAAACGTCGTTTTTTATTAAACTTAAGAACAGTTAGAATCACTCAAGAAGATGGAACTACAAAAAAGATTAAAATCTCTGCAAGAGAGTTACGTACACTTAAGAAAAATTCTTAAGTACTAAAAAGGAAGTAAAAATGAATCTTTCCTCAAGGATTCGTATTTTTCTTAATTGGGAGTCAGCTCCCAAGCCCCAAGCAGAACTATTACCTGAGATATACCCACATTTAAAACCATTTCAATTACCCCTAATATTAACTGTACTCACAATGATGATTGGTACTATGGGTTATGTAATTATTGATAACTTTACACTTATGGATGCAATTTATCAAGCTGGTATTACATTTACTACAGTTGGATTTGGGGAGATTGCACCTGTTTCACATGCTGGTAGAATATTTACAATAACACTTATTATTGCGGGTTTTGCCG
>JAMOMX010000300.1 GCA_027066935.1 Sulfurimonas sp.
TTGTGAAAGATCGGCTTCATGTCTATCATGAGCAGACACGTCCGCTTATTGACTACTACAGTAACCTCGCTAAAAGCGATGCATCACTCAAATATATTCGCGTTGACGGTACGCAAGATATTGCCGTCGTCCAAGAGAGCATTATGGCGCAGCTGGCATAAGCTGTGGCTCTTTAGAAAAATATATGCCCCCTCCATTCTAGAAATAAGTGCAATTTCCACCTAAAATCAACTGCATTGTTGTCTAATTTAGGAGATTTATGCCCTCATAGATTTAGTCATAAAACTTGATACTTTTTTCTAGAAAAAAGATGTTGTTTCTCAAACTGAGTTAAATTTACACCCAATCCATGAATAAACAGAATCGTCTCTTTATCGGGATTGCTTGACAATTGGTAAAATATATAGACCTTATTTTTCATCTAAATTTAGCATAAAAACAGCTCCTTCCTCTCCATTATGAACTTCTATCTTGCCACCCATGTTTCTTTCAATAATCATCTTAGACATATAGAGCCCTATTCCTAAACCTTGCTTTTTTGTTGTGAAATATGGTTCAAATATCTGTTGGATTTTTGCTATCTTTATTCCTCCTCCATTATCGATGATTTTAACCTCTAAGTTATCTATCTCTATAAAAATTTTAGGAGAAACAATTTTTTGTTCAGTTAGTATATCTTTTGCATTAGTCAACAAATTTAACACCACTTGTTTGTATTCATTTTTGTAGTTAAAAATACTTTTTTCATCATAAACTTTTAGCTTAATCTCTATCTCTTTTAAATTAAGAAGGGTTATGACATCTTGTGTTGCCTCAACCAAACTAAAAAGTTCTTTGCTTTTATCTGGTGCATAAAAGTTTCTAAAATCATCAATGGTTTGAGACATAAACTCTAGTTGATGCTCCGCTTCTTCTAATTTTTTTTCATGAATTTTTTGTTTATCTTTCTTCTCTATATTCATCAAAATAAATCCTAAACGCGTTAATGGTTGTCGCCATTGGTGAGCAATATTTCCTAGCATATCTCCCATGGAAGCAAGTTTACTTTGGTGTATCAATAGCTCTTTTTGCTCCTCTTTCTCGTTTTTAACTTCTTGCATCTTATATGAAATGGCAACAGAAAAGAACAAAGCCTCAATAGTAGAACCAACATACAAAGGATCAATCAAAAATAGTTTTTCAGAAAAAAAGTCTGATAAAAACACTCCAAACATCAATGCGAACCAACCAAATAAAAAAAAGAGTGCTGGTTTATAGCCTTGTTTCAAGCGTAACCAAGCTACCCATATGACATAAAGTAAGAAAAAAGTATAAAGTTTTAGTATCATCATAATAGGGATAAAAAAGAGTATCAAATCGATGATAGCAAAGAGTGTTATAAAATGTAAAACCTTATCATGAAAAGGAAGATATTTTTTAGTTTCTAAAAAAGAACGTATAAAAAGAAGTATAAAAAGTATAATCACTTCAACAATAATAAAATAGAAAAAAATAGCTATCTCTTCATTCTCTACATTTCCCATAACATAGGTCTCAATGACATCAGTTTGATAAAAAAGAATTACTATCATATTAAACTGCATCAACATATAGTAAAGATAAGATTTTTCACGATTGTACAGATATAAAGCTCCATTATAGATAGCTGTCATAAAGATAACTCCCAAAAGAAAGAAGCTAATAATCATCTTTAAACTATAGTTATTTATCCATGTAGAGAAAGTTTGAGGGGTATAAAATGTAGCAATACGAACAACATGAGATTGGGAAGGAAGAGCTTTCAAAAAATATCTTCGGCTATCCTTGATTTTATTATAATAAAAAGAAAAAAACTTTCTACCTAAAAAAGAAAACTTTTCAATATGTTGATGAGTTTTAAAGCTATGTATATCAAAATCAAAAACTGTATGTTCTACCCAGTAGTTTCCACTTGATAGATTTTCATCTAACTCTATCATTATCCAATTAAACCGATGTTTAGTATCTTGTCTAAAAGTAGATTCATCGTCACTATCCCATAAAAGTTCAAACTCATCATCTTTTTCATCTTGGGTTTCAATTTTAAACTTGGATATATATTTATCAATTTCGCTTATATCTATTGTTTTATCAGTTTCATATGTTTTAAGCATAATAGATGAGTTATTGGCTAAGAGTAGTGAGGATAATAAAACAAGAAGTGCAATAAACTTTTTCATAGTAATAACCTAACTAAAAATGATGTGAAAAAAATATTATTTCACTTTTAATCTATATCCAAACCCAGAAATATTTTCGATGTATTCACCTTGAAGCTTTATTCTAACGGTTCTCACCAAAGCACGAAGAGCATCTTTACTCATCACATCATCATACCAAATAATGTTTTCTATCTCTTCATAGTGAACAACTCTATGATGATTTTTTGCTAACAAATCTAAAAGTCGAAGCTCTTTATTGCTTAATTTAATAAGCTCTTTATCTATCATAAGAGTTTTGTTCAGTTTGTCATAACAGCTCTTTTGGTCAATATATAAAATACTGTCCATATGAAGATGTTCTAGTACAAGTTGAAGTGCCTCTTTAAGTTTTCTAGAGGTTATTGGTTTGTTTATATATTTAATTAGTTGTAACTCTACAGCTTGTAAGAGATAGCTTTGATGACTAAAAGCAGTAGCAATAATAATGGGTGTTGTTTTATCTTTTTCCCTAATCTTTTTTGCCATCTTCAAACCATTAAGTCTTGGCATCTCAATATCAGTAATGATAATATCTGGTTTTCTTTCATCATAAATCTTAAGTGCTACTAATCCATCTTTAGCTTGAAACACCTCTTTAAAAAACTCACTCAAATACTCCACAGCATTTTGGAGAATAATTTCATCATCTTCAACATAGAGAATGGTTAGGTTTGAAAACTCATTTTTCATAAGGTATTTTAGTAAAAGTTTATAAAATTTAGGCTTTCTTATTTTTCTCACATTAGTTTCTATTAAGATATAAACAAATAGTAAAAAAAGGGGAAATCATGTCAAAAATTTTTAATTTTGGTGAAGTAGTCAAAGGATATAAGGTAAAAGTAATTAACGAAAGAGAAGCCCGAGCAGGGGCAGGTATACTCTTTCTTTTTGCTTTACTCTCTTTTATAAACTGCATCTATACTAAAAATATACTCATTACTCAGATATTTATTTGGGCATTTTTAGGTGAGTTTATTATTCGTGTACTCATTAATCCAAAATATGCTCCAAGTCTCATAATAGGGCGTTTTATGGTAAACAATCAAACTCCTGAATATGTAGGAGCAACTCAAAAAAGATTTGCTTGGGGACTCGGGCTTTTTTTAGCATTTTTCTTATTTGGTTTGACAACTCTTTTTCCCTCAACTACACCCATAGAAGAGGAGAGTTTACATAATGTCCTTATAGGTCTAAGCTGTATGACCTGTTTAGTTTTACTATATTTTGAAGCAATATTTGGTATATGTTTAGGGTGTAAGCTCTATAACTTATTTAATAAAAATAGTAATAATTACTGTGCAGGTGACTTATGTGAAAAATCTAGTACACATGCATGTCAAAAAATTTCAATGACTCAAGTAGTTGTTTTAGTTCTTTTTTTTGCTATCTTGGTTGTAGTATTTGTTAGATACACAAGTACAAGTTTTTTGGTTAATTAAACTCACATTAGAGTTCATCATATTTTATGGAAAACTATAACTTTTAAAAATTTTAAGGAAAAGAAAAACTCATTTCTTTTTGTTACAGTTTCAAAATAATAAGGATTCAAAAATGAAAATAATAATCACTTGCTTTTTTATATACATCCTAACTAATATGACTGGCTGTGCAACATCCCCACAAGGAGCAACGACATATAAGGGAGCACCTAAGCATGTACAACCACATTTAGATGTACTTCCACTACACAGTACTTATAACATTAGCCAAAAATTAGATAATTCAACAGAAAGTAAACTAAACCAAAAGATAGATGAACTCTTTACCAAAAATGATATAGCAGGTATTACAGCTACAGCTCTTATTCCTGAAAAAGGCATGTGGGAAACAACGAGAGGATTTATATCTAAACAAGACAATATAGTTGTAGATGATACTACAGTATTTTACTGGGCAAGTGTTGGTAAACTTATAAATAGTACTATCATTCATCAACTTATACAAGAGGGTAAACTCTCTTTTGATGACAAACTCTCTAAATGGTTTCCCAATATTCAAAATGCCAAAAAAATAACGATAGAACAACTGCTCACACATACCAATGGAATTTATAGTTTTAATGCGGATCCTAATTTACATGCAAGTAACGAAAGTTTTAGCCCAGAGGAGCTTCTAGAAATAGCAAAATCTCACAACAATCTATTTGAGTCTGGTAAATATTGGTCATATACAAATACAGGTTATTTACTCTTGTCGTTAATCATAGAAAAAATAGAATTCAATACATTTGCCCAGGTAGTAAAAGATAGGATTACTGAGCCTTTAAACCTAAAAACACTTAGAACTGCTACAAAAGATGACCCTAATCTAGCTTTAGCACATAAGAAAGATTTGGTTATAAGAAAGGATTATTCCTCTCTTTTAGGTGCTGGTGGCTTTGTAAGTAATTCAAAAGATATGGCGACTTTTTTAAGTACTCTACTTACAGGTAAAATAATACCTATAAAAGAAGTGTATGACATGATGAAAGACTTGTACCCTATGTTCGGTGGTAATCATCAATACTATGGTAAAGGAATTATGCTCTATGATTTCAATGCAATTGACCAAACAAATAATGTTTGGATAGGTCATTCTGGAGGGACTGAAAATTATAAAGCTATTCTTGTATACGATACTAAGTCCAAAGTAATTATAGCAATTTCAATCAATGAAAATATACCAGCAGAAACTGTCGCATACAAATTAATGGAGATAATTAATAACTAATTACTTTGCAAATATATTAGTTATCTCATTTTTTTCACATCATTTTACATTAGACTCTTAATATCAAAAAACAAAGGAGTAATTTAAAATGAAAAAATACCAATTTTTAAATAGTGTTATCTTGGTAACATTATTGAGTACGCCAAGTCATGCAAATAGTGAGGATGGATTTTATGTTGGTTTTGATTCTACTGTCGCTAATTTGGGAGATGAATCTATAAAAATTACAAACAAAGATAAAAGTACAAAAAACTATAAAGAGATTGACTATGATCATTGTAACATCAAAGTAGGATACCAGCACTTTCAAGGCAATCGTATTGAGTTTTACTATAGACATAACAATCTTAATGCAAAAGAGGGAGATATAACGACAAAAACTTATGGATTTAACTATGAGTGGGCATTTTCTTCTCTTGGTTCAGATACTATCGTACCTTATATATTGATAGGTATCGGAGGAGGCAAAGTTTCATCTAGCAAAATAAAATCCATAGACAAGGCAGAAGCAGGGGAAGCCAATCTAGGTATAGGAATACACTATAAATTTAACAAAAATATCGATATGCAAATGGGATATAGTCTCACTTCTACAGGTTTTGATAAATTTGATAATAAAACAACAGATGACACATCAGTTATAGACCAAAATCAACTTCTGTTGGGGCTAAGTTATAAATTTTAAGAAAGTAACACCACCAAGTACAATATAACAATAAAGTATCTATTGAGAGTTGAGAGATGGTTAAGCTCCAGTTTCATATGGGAATAGTCCATTTTTTCTCAGCATTTTTTATACCCATAAAAAGCAGTTTGATCAGGCTGTTATCATTGGGAAAAGGAGACAGGTAACCCTCGTCGATTAAGGTTACAATTCGTAAAAAACTTACGGGAATCTGCTGAATTCAACTTCGCCGTTGACACAAGAGATGCCTTTCATAGATAATGAGTTTAAAAAGCTTCTCTCTCATACATAATCAGCAGTTTGAATTACTCATCGCTAAGATTTTAAAAAAAGAACAAATTAATAATACTAAAAGCAAAGCTAAAATTATCATTGCTAGCTATGAAGGGAAATTAATTATTTATCATCTCAATCAAAATAAAAATCAATTTAAAGAAATTTATCGGAAGTGCAGAAGAGAGTGTAACTAAACTTTTATCTCATTTTCTTCACATTTTTTTCAATTACAATACCTTTATCTAAAATTTAACGATAAAGGGAAACAGATGAAGATCGGAAAAATAGGTTTATTAACTTTCATAACGGCACTGCTTATAGGTTGTGGATCGTCTAATTCTTCAGAGAATACAGATTATAGTTATGTTGAAAAGTTTATGGATGAGTATATCCCAAAACATATGAGAGAGCATGAAACGGTAGGTCTTTCAATAGCCTTAATTGACAACAAAAAAATTGTTTGGCAAAAAGGATTTGGATATGCTGACAAGATGAACAATATAGAAGCAACACCAAAAACAAGATATCGTGCAGGTTCAATTACCAAGTTATTTACAGGGATGGCAACGATGAAGCTTGTTGAAGAGGGTAAAATGGATATCGACACCCCTCTAAAAACCTATCTGCCTGAATTTAGTATAAAAAGTAGATTTGGTTCTACTGACAACATCACACCTAGAAATATTATGACTCACCATTCTGGATTGCCGGCTGACTGGGAAGATAGAATGTTTGATGAAAATCCACTTCCTTATAATCAACTTGTTGATGTCATTAAGGATAGTTTTGTTGCTTATGAGCCAAACAAGATTTTTAGCTATTCAAATTTAGGGGTCAGCTTATTGGGAAGTGCTATTGAGGAAACTTCTGGTGAACTTTATGCCGATTATGTAACAAGAGTTCTTATCGATCCTATGGGTATGTATAATTCAGATCTTGAAATGGAACTTAGTGGAGATATGGCATCAAAAGCTTACACTCAAAACAAAGAAGTGAGAGAGTATCCTCTTGGATCGGTTCCAGCTGGAGCATTAAACACAACGGTAACTGACCTGAGTCAATTAGCCATAATGGTTAATAATCAAGGCAATATCAATGATAAACAAGTCATAACTTCAGATAGTTTGAAAAAGATGTTTATCATCCAAAACAGGGATGTCAAACTTGACCTTAATATGAAAATAGTAAAAATAGGTCTGGCATGGTTTATCAAAACAGATATATTACCTGATAACGAGGCTGTCTATCAGCATGATGGAGATACTATTGCTCATGGTGCTTCTTTTATGGTTGCACCTGATTCTAAACTTGGTGTCGTTGTTTTAACCAACAGCTCGAATGCAAATGCTGAAGAGATAGCAACAACACTACTACAAAAAGCATGGGAGACAAAAACAGGTAAAAAACTTCTTCTTGATACCACTAACGAGAAGGTAAACAGTGATTTTTCAATTGAAGGAACCTATATATCAAGTATCCTTGGTGGTAAAATCAACATCATTAAAGATTCAAATAGGACCTATTCTATTGAGGCATCAGGTGAGTCTATACCATTAACAAAAACAAATCATGGAACCTATATCTCTGTATATTTAGAGGGGTTAGAGCTTTATACACAGCATATCGATGGGGAAGATATTATTGTAGGAAGAATAGAAAACAAACAAACTATTATAGTTGCAGTAAAAGTAGTACCACACCCAATACCAAATGCTTGGAAAAATCGTTTGGGGAAATATACCATCATAAATCAACAAGAGACTGAAAGTTCTCAATATCCAGATATTTTTCTTATCATAGAAGATGGATTTTTACTCTTAAAATCTGTATTAGGTGAGGAAGAATCAACAGATATTTTAAGAGTTATCAATGATGATGAAGCCATTAATGAAGGTCTTGGGAGAGGGAAACGGGAAACAGTTAATTTTAAAGATGGTGTGCTCAATTTTTCTGGATTAAAATTTAAATATTCACAATAATGTGGAGCAAAAGGGGTTTGAAAATCGACTTTTTATTCTTAAATTTTTAGAAAGTCAAATGTCAGCCCCCCTTCCTTTATATTTTCCTATTTTTCTTGGTCAAAAAAAAGTTAACTGATTATTTTTTAACCCTACCTTCCCACTACCTCAGAAAGTTGCACTTATTTTTAGAATTGGCGTATGTAAATTACTGCCCCCCTCCCCTAACATCCCCGCAACCCATCCGCTGGCAAAAGCCCACTGCAGATTGTAACCGCCGCACGGCCCGTCTATATCGACAACCTCACCGCAAAAGTAGAGATGATGTACCCGCTTACTCTGCATGGTTTTTGGGTCAATCTCTTTACAAGCAATACCGCCGCGTGTGATCATCGCCTTCGCAAAACCGTCGTGTCCTACCACGGTAAGCGGCATCTTAACCATAAAACGAACGAGCATCTCGCGTTGCTCTCCTTTGTGTCGACTCCAACTTACCGAAGGTTCTACCTCTGCTAAGCGGCAGAGTTCAAGCGTGAGTGCGTGCGGTAATAGTGTCTGAAGCAGCTCCAACGTACTTTGATGCGGGTTGGTTTGCAACTGCTGTTTAATGTGTTGGTGCAGTTGGGTCTCATTTCTGCCCTGCACCACATTAATGAGTAGAGGAACTTCCCCGTAGCGCTTTAGAAAGGGTGTAATCTCGCGAGAGAGATCTAATACAACCGGGCCGCGAATGCCCTGACGTGTAAAAATAAGGTCACCCTCCGCCACAATTTTTCCTGCTTTAGGCAGATTAATGCGCAACGTGGCTTTAGCAATGGTATCGGCACGGCAGTGTGCCACCCAGCGCTCTTTGGTATGTAGCGGCATCATGGCGGGGTACGGCTCTTTAAGCGTATGCCCAAGATGGCAAGCAAGACTATAGCCCTCCCCTTCGGCACCGAGTTGCGGGTAGCCCAGTCCGCCGGTGGCAATGATAACATGCGCACTCTCATAACGCGATGTTGCACTACACACACTAAACATGGCATCACCGTCCGTCTCTAATGCCTCAACACGCTCGCCACAACGTAGAACGACTCTAAGACGTTGCATCTCAGCCTCTAAAGCATTCACGACACTAAGCGCATTGTGGGTAACAGGAAAGACACGGTAACCATCAGGTGCATGGGTAGCAACGCCGATATCGTTGAAAAAATCTCGTAGCATGGTAGTGTCACACGCCATGAGCACATCGCGCATAAAACGCCCCTCTCTTCCAAAGCGCTCCATAAAGCTCTCACGCTCTAAGGTGTTGGTGAGATTGCAGCGTCCGCCGCCGGTCGCTTTGAGTTTGGCACCGATGGACGGGAGCTTCTCAAGCAGTAGAACATGAGCATTTCGGCGTGCCGCCGAAATAGCCGCCATCATGCCCGCAGCACCACCGCCGATAACAATAAGGTCATATTTCATGGGCAGTAATTTTACATGTAAATTTAGCGCTTTGAAAGAGCATGAACAATCTCATAGGTCACTTCTATCATGGTACGTAACTCATTGTGCGTAAAACAGTATGGCGGCATAAAATAGATAACATGCCCTAAAGGTC
>JAMOMX010000301.1 GCA_027066935.1 Sulfurimonas sp.
AAGCTGTTATTTTGACTCCTTATGCGAAGGTATATAAGCTTAAAAAATGATTTATGTTTTGGTTTTAGTTTTATCAGTTTTGATAACTATTTTTATAAAAAGATATGCTATTATTGATACTCCAAATCAAAGAAGTTCTCACTTTATTCCAACTCCAAGTGGGGGAGGATTGGCTATTGTAGTCTCATTTTTTGTTGGTATGTTTTATCTCTATTTTCAAAATATGATTGAGCAAAAACTTCTTTTTGCACTTTTATCTTCTACTCCTTTGATTATTATTAGTTTTTTAGATGATATATTTACACTCTCTTCTAAACTAAGGTTTTTTGTGCAAGTTATATCTGTTTTATCAGCTCTTTATTTTGTAGGTAATGATAATTTGCTTTTAAATATAATTTTTGCATTTTGTATGCTTTGGCTTATAAATCTCTATAATTTTCTCGACGGTATTGATGGTTATGCGGTAAGTGAAGCGATTTTTGTGGCATTTGCTGCTTTTATGATTTTTCAAAATGAGATATTTTTGATACTTCTTGTTGCTGCTATTGGATTTTTACCTTTTAATTGGCAGAGAGCTTCTATATTTATGGGTGATGTTGGTAGTACATTTTTGGGGTTTGTTTTTGGAGTTTTTGCTCTTTATTATATGAATAGCTCAAATGATTTTGTGATTTGGTTGATTTTACTTGCTGTTTTTTGGTTTGATGCAACTTTTACACTTATAAAGAGGTTTTTAAATGGGGAGAGAGTTACTGTTGCACATAAAAAGCATCTTTTTCAAAGAGCAGTTCAGTTAGGTTTTTCACATCAAAAAGTTACACTTTATGCATTTTTTATAAATATAACTGCTTTTATTGCCCTTTATCTGTTAAAAAGTAGTATCTTTGTATATTTAGTTTTAATAAGTTATATTATAATACTTCTAATATTAGCAAAAACTATAGATAAAAGAGTCTCTTTTAAATGATAAAAAAACTATTTTCAACATCTCCTTTAAAAAGGGTTATTTTTTTTATAATTGTTGATATATTTATCTTTTTTATATCATTTTTCTTGGCATATCAGTTAAGATTTAATTTTGATGTATGGCCTGAACATAGAGTTGGGTTTTGGCAACTTGTTTGGATTTTTATAATTATCAAAATAACCATACTCTACCTATCAAAAATCTATTTCATAACTTGGCGATACTTCGTCCTAAGAGATGTGAGAAAAATTCTCATAGCTTTAATTATCTCATATATCATCTTTGTACTTTATCTTTTGACTCTTTATGATGGAGCTTTTCCAAGGTCCGCCATTTTTATCGATTTTTTACTATCATTTTTACTTATTGTTAGTGTTCGTTTTTCAAAAAGAATCTATCAAGATTTGTCAAAATCAGATAGTCTGAATCCCACAATTATAATAGGTGCAAATCAAAAAGCAATTTCAGTTATAAATAGTGCAAACAATGGAGAGATAAACTTTTTTCCAGTAGCGATTATTGATGAAAATAGAAGTTTGATAGATACATATCTTTCGAATCTAAAAGTTTATAACCCAGATAAGCTTGAACATTTAGTTGAAAAATTTGCTATTAACTCTGCTGTTTTAACGACTTCTTATAAAACAGATGAGCTTGATGAACTTTTTGAAAAATTAAACTCTTTAGGGATTACAAATATAAAACTATCAAAACTCTTAGGTAGTAAAAATGAGACTCTAAGAGATATCTCTATCGAAGATTTACTAGCTAGGCATCCTAAAGATTTGGATCAAAAGGCGATTTCCTCTTTGATTAAAGATAAGGTTATACTGATAACTGGAGCAGGTGGTAGTATAGGAAGTGAGATAGTCAGGCAGTGTGCAAAACATGGGGCAAAACAACTTTTGGTACTAGATCATAGCGAATACAATCTATATACTATTTCACAAGAGCTTGAGTTTGCAAATGTTGTG
>JAMOMX010000302.1 GCA_027066935.1 Sulfurimonas sp.
ACTATACACAGTACATATATCTTTTTTTATTATACTATTGTTGTGCTTATCATTGGGTCTGTACATAGGCAATGTAAAACCAACCAAAATCAGCACCCCATAAGCCAAGCCAAGCCAAGCCAAAATACTTACATGTTTAAAAACTAAAGATTGTTATTGCAACTAACAGAGACAAATCAAGCTCTAAAAGTATCTTTTGGATTTGCAGGTGGAGACTCTAATCTTTATGAGTATGTGGTTGGGGATCCTGTGAATTTTATTGATCCTAAGGGGTTGATGAGTAAAAAAATGATGAATAGTTTACATAATCTAGATTATGATGCCGTAGAGGCTCGCTATTGCAATGGAGGGTTTCCTGAAGTAATAATTTATTGCAGTACATTTTTAGGAAATAAAAATGCAGAGTGTCGTACTTATGTGAGTCAGCTTGTTTCTGATCTAGTTACGCCAAATTGCTCTGATCAGGATCGGAATAATTCATGCAAAATTTAAATTTATTCAAAGGTAGGTCAATCTATCTTGTAATTCTAATCTTTTTTGTAGTAATTGGCTTTACCTATTACTACTATGAAAATAAGTTAAGAGTGACACACTCTATATACGGCTCTCATGCAGTAACCCTTTACTACGGATTAGAAAATAATAATACTGACTCTGTAAAAGATATTTTATTTGCAGATATTATTCAGTTTATTTATGACTTTGATGCTTCAGTTTACTCAAAACCTGCTGTGCTTAATGCAATATGTTATCTTGATACTGAGAGTATTACCTCTAATTTGAAGACACTAAGATTTAAAGAGTACACGCAGAGCGATTATTATGTAAGAGTGAAAAAGAATATGGAAAAGATTGATAAAATATGTGAGAATTCTTCAAGTGACTTGTACTATTAATGCAATGTGTGAAATAAATAAAAAATATAACAAAGCAGTTGATACTCTTGATAATAAAAATTTTACAAAAGCATACACTTCTTTTCTTTCCTTGGCAGAACAAGGTGATGTTAGCTCCCAAAAAGCAGTAGCATATATGCTAATTAATGGACTTGGAGTGACAAAAAATAAACAACAAGCTGATGAGCGGTATTTAAAAACTGCAGAACTTGGAGACGCTGAGGCACAATATCGTGTAGCAATAAATGATCTTGAAAATGGTAATACAGAAAGAGGTTTAAAGTTCCTGCACTTATCTGTAGATGGAAGATATCCATATGCCATATATTGGCTTGGATGTATATATTTAAATGGATTATATTTGATGGAGATAGATCTATTAAAGGCACAAGAGTTTTTTAAAATAGCCATACAAAAAAAAGTTAAAGAAGCTCCAGAAAAACTAGTTCATGCAAAAATTAAAGAGTTAGGGAAAATAAGAACAGTGATATATTTTCTTAGAAATATAAAAATGTTTTTTCCTCGTCCCACAAGCTCCCAGCTTAGTGATGAATGCCCAATCAAAATCAGCACCCCATAGGCTAGGAGAAATGGGAGAAATGGGGTCAGTCGCCACCTTTAAAACTCCTAAAAGTATTAACTTTTTCTAAAACAATTGTGCCAATTATGCATTTAAGTTAAAATCTCAACTATTACTATATTACTAACTCCTGTTGTAGTTATAAGTCTGCTTTTATCGTAAACTTCACAACTTTTATAAAGTGAGTGTGCAGCAACGGTAACCCTCCCAAAAACCCAATCTTCCCAAAAGTAGAAAATTTCGGTAAAATAAAAACAGGAGATTTTTTATGAAACGCTCGAAGTTCAGTGACACAAGAATATTAGCAATACTCAAACAAGTAGAGAGAGGTGTTGGTTTCACAGATATGTAGAGAATGCAGTATGAGTAGTATTGCGTTCTATAGCTGGCGATCTAAATATGGCAGAATTTTAAATGCTTTTCTTTTTCAATATGTGTAGATGCTCATAGGTTTTGTCTG
>JAMOMX010000303.1 GCA_027066935.1 Sulfurimonas sp.
TCCGTAAACAGTATCAGCACCTTCTCCAGCGTAGACTATGTTTGTTGTGTTTTTATCTTCATAGTCGTATTGAGGTGATATATTTGCGTTTGTATAGATGGTGTCGTTGCCATCTCCTGCATGGACAGTATCACTACCTTCTCCACTTATGTATGTTATACCTCTATCTGCCAATAGTTTATAAGCAATTATACTTTTACCTACGATAGTTAGACTTGCTGCATTTAAACTATTTGCTAAATCAGCAAGTTTTATTTTTGCATCTTGTAGAGAATCGTTTCCATTACTACCAAACACGACCAATTTACCATTTTCATCTTGATAATCCACAACCCCTGTGGATACTATATTTTTCCACTCCAGAGCAAACTTAGAAAAATCTCTAATTCCATCCAAGTCTTCAAGAGCATTAAAGCTATGTTTTGCGAGTATAGGTATACTCTTTTTAGCTCCTCCACCAAAATCTAAGATAACTTGTTTTCCTATCCCTGATGAATCAGCAACTTTTTTTAAAACTTCATTTGCAAATTCACTACCTTCTCCACCTTTAAAATCAAAGTTATCACCATTTTCATTGATAATCAAATCAAAGTTTTTTATATACATTGGATTTAAATTTTTATCGAGTGTATATTTTACATTTTGGGTATCTAAGTTTACTGTGACAGTTCCAAAGACAAAAGATCTTTTTCCATAATCACCATCAAATACACCAAGACTTCTTCCATATAGGCTTATGCTTTCTTTTGGAATTTCTGCATCATCATAAATATCTTGTTCATTTTGATTTGTAGAACCATTATATACACCATAAAACAGCTCCACAAACTGCTCATGTGTTAACTCATACTCGCCATTGGCATTTGTTGTTATAGCACTTGTTATCAAACTTAAGTCTAAACTATTGCCTGCACCATCTTTCCCACTAAAAAAGACCTTTGCTACGTCAAAATCTTTTGCATTAAAAAGATCACCATTTTTAGCTAAAAACTGATTTGGATCAACATCTAGTATTATACCACCAGCTCTATCTATCCATCTATTGTCTGTTATCTCACTAGGGCTTGGTGCACTCTTTTGTCCCCAAAGATAGTATGATAGTACCTCTGCTGCATAGTTTTCATCATCTAGATTGATTCTTGGCATTTTATTTTCCTTCTATTTTTTTTGTTATTTCAACTAGCTGTAAGTTATCTGAGTTCTAAATACTCTTCTTCTACATCATAACTTACATTTCCGCAACGATCTATATTTGTATGAATACACCCAAAGTTCCCTGTTTTTAGAATTTCTTTATAAATTTTTTTGTTAAACTTGCGTATTTCTCGTTCTGGTATCAAATATGTTTCACGATAATTATAAAAGCATAATCCATCATCATCTTTGTTTAATAAAAAATCACCCAAATAAAGACTATAAGTACCATCACCATGACTTAGAACCACAGGCTTTTTAAATCCTGCTGTCATATCACTTATATCTATAGTTAGAAGCTCATTGATATCAACAGGTTTAGCATCAAATGTATCAAAAAGCATATCTCTTAATCCAGACTTTTTTGTAGCATCATAGTTGGCTTTGAATTTCTTATACCAGTTTGTAGAGTCTATACCACTTAGTACATAGTATCCAACAGGTATTTGATTTCTCAGGTGCTCTAATCCTAGTCTATATAACCATATCTTCTTTTTTAATATAACCCTTTTCTCAAGAAACTGAATAATCCCTCTTCTAAAGAGCTCTTCATCAGAGAAGATCTTATTCTCTTGTAAACAATATCCTTGTTTATACTTCTCATAATCACTCTTCCAAACCAGCTCAAACCCCTCTTTTTTTGAGTAATTTGGTATAGCTTTTACACTATCAAGATCACTAACCCAGATAGTTTTAGAAATACCATTGTTAGAGTAATCAGTTATAGTTTTCATATGTTTAT
>JAMOMX010000304.1 GCA_027066935.1 Sulfurimonas sp.
TGAGGAAGTGTCACCTTCTCATTAAGATTTAAAGAGGCATCTACTTTTGCAATGAAAATTTCATTATATTTTTTCTCATGTATTACTGTACCACTAATAATATACCGATTATTACTCTCAACCTCTAGTGATGTCAACACCTTCCCATCACTTGCAATACAACTCACTGTAAATACTATGCTTAATAATATCAATTTCATTGTTACCTCTATTGTATGAAAGATTTTTCTATATACCTTGTTGCCTTTATATATCTTATTAAGAAGCTTCAACACTTCAATATTACGTGCATAAGTATAAAGTCAAACATTAAATTTTTTTATCTCTTGTAAAGAAGGCTTCGTGTTCTCATATTTTTTCTTTAAGTCATGCAATATTACTCCCTCTTTTTGTGCCTCGTAATTCAATTTTTCAAGAAAGTTCGGCTCAGCAGTTTTTATGCTCTCTATTATGTTTAAAACATATTGGTTAACTGCTTTATCTATCTTTTTACATATAGCTTTAGCTGCATCAAAAGGTATTTCATCGCCACATCTCCAAAATCAACTTCTTTTTCAATCTCTCTCAATCCACAAAGAGCATTTTACATGTAAATTAGGGTTACTGTCATGAAGTATCTTACCGAAACTCTCATAAGTCACGTCTTTGTTGGTTCGCAACGTTGGGTACCGTAGATATTTAACATTTATCCCTTATTTTATTTTGTCATCAATTTTTTCTATAATACTTTTATATTCACCATCTTTTATAATATAAGAAATATATTTATTGCCTAAAAAATGGAATACGCTTGGGTACAACATATTGGTTCGTATATTTGAGAATGCTAAGTGATATTTCCTCTTGGTTCTAGGAAATAATAAATAAGCTTTTTTCTCTTCTTTTAGCAAAAATCCTACATTAGTTTCATCCATGAGTACTAAAGGATAGAATGTTGGTGATACGATATCGAGTGTATCTAACTTAATGCCAAACTTGAAATTTTTATCTATTTGGTATGAAGTAATCGCTACAGTATTTTTATTTTTACCTTTAGTAATACCAATGACTTCTAATGTAGTATTCACATCAATAAAAGCCGGAAAAAAGGCAAGTGGTATATTGTCTACCAGTACATCTACAACACCATTAATTGCTTTTACTTCAGATAATCCAAAGTATACTTGATCATTTTTAAATGCATTACCTGAAATATATATTTTGTTATCTATATTTGTCAATGTCATTATGATGAAATCAGTTGTTTCATATAACAAAGAGTATTGCATATTACCTTCACTATTCAACACAATAGATAGCAATACGGAATGAAAAGGATTTTCTTTTGAGCGCATTAACAAAATATTTTTGTCATGGAATTTTTCAAATTTAATTGGTATAAACCCTTTATATTTTTCTAATGACATCACCTCTTGTTGCTTTTTACTATTGACATGCATTATCTGAGGTACCGTTTCATTGTCTTTACGTAATACTACAGGGAATAAAAGTGAGTTGTCTTCAAGTAATAGTGTTAGATTATAACCTTCAAAAGGAAAAGACAGCGAGGAAGAGTCACAATACTGCATTGTTTTTGTAACATTGTACTCATTGAAATGTAACCTGAAAACTTCTATACAATGTGATGTTGTTTCGCCCAAAAGATAAGCGTATTCATTGTCAATTTTAATGATTTTTCCAATATCACTATGATTAATATCGAGTTGAACGGTGTTTGATATTTTAAGATTTTTGTCTATTTCAAGAAGTTTGATAGGGTGATTTTTATCTCTGTTAGCAACATCAATATAGTTGCAGACACTTACAATAGACGCATTGATTTCAATAGGTTTTGTACAAATACTATTAATAGACAAAATACTGTTATTTGCTTGTAGTAATACAGAAACAGTTAGAAAAGATACGTATTTTAGTACTCTATTTAGCATATGTCA
>JAMOMX010000305.1 GCA_027066935.1 Sulfurimonas sp.
TTAGTTGGATATATGCCATTTTTTACCCTTAATGCTTTGTTATGATTGATTAAGTGTATCTAACTCTTCTAGTAGATACTCCCAACTATCACTTGTAGGGTATTCGCTTATTATGTGAATCTAAGAATTAAAAAAAAGGTGAAAAATGGATAAACAATTTACACCACAAGAACCTACAGAGTTTTTACTATATAAAGCATCAAGTGGAGAGATTAAAGTTGAAGTATATTTACATGATGAAACTATCTGGTTGCCACAAAAGAAGATAGCAGAGCTTTTTAGCGTTGATAGAACAGTTATCACTAAACATCTGAAAAATATATTTGAAAGTGGAGAGTTAGAAGAGAGTGTAGTATGTGCAAAAATTGCACATACTGCAAATGATGGAAAAAAATACAACACAAAATTTTATAATTTGGATGCTATTTTGTCTGTTGGGTATCGTGTAAACTCATTTCAAGCTACAAAGTTTCGTATGTGGGCTACAAAAGTTTTAAAAGAGTTTATCATCAAAGGTTTCACTATGGATGATGAACGATTGAAAAATCCAAATCAACTATTTGGAAAAGACTATTTTGATGAACAGCTAGAACGAATAAGAGATATACGAAGCAGTGAAAGAAGACTCTATCAGAAAATAACTGATATTTACTCTCAATGCAGTGTTGATTATGATATAAATAGCACAATTACAAAAGAGTTTTTTGCTACAGTACAAAATAAAATGCATTGGGCTATTGTAGGTGAAACAGCTGCAGAGATTATACACAATCGAGTAGATAGCAATAAACAAAACATGGGATTGACTTCGTGGAAAAATGCACCTAAAGGGAAAGTACAAAAAAACGATGTAAGTATTGCTAAAAACTATCTAACAAGGGATGAATTAGAGTTTTTTAATAGAATTGTAACTATGTATTTAGACTATGCAGAGCTACAAGCTAAAAATAAAAAAGTAATGTCAATGAAAGATTGGATTAATAAACTAGATGTATTTTTGAATTTTAATGAAAAAGAAGTCTTGACACATAAGGGGAAAATCTCTAAAGATGTAGCTATTGCTTTAGCTTATAAAGAGTATGAAAGATATAAAATAATACAAGATAAGCTTTATGTTTCTGACTTTGATTTACTTTTACAAAAATCATTTAAAAAGAGTTAAGAGTATGAAAAGTAATGTCAATGGAACTTTAATTTCACATTATTTCATTTGCAAAACAAAACTATGGCTACATGCTAACCGCATAAACCTAGAAGACAACTCCGAAGATGTAGGAATCGGTAAAATCCTACATGAGATAAATGAAGAGAAAAACAAAAATACAGAGATTAGTATAGACAATGTCAAGATAGATAAACTTACAAAAGAGTATCTAGTCGAAGTTAAAAAGAGCGATAGTGATATTGTGGCTGTAAAGTGGCAAGTATTTTTGTATCTGTATAAGCTAAAACAAAAAGGTGTACTCAAAAAGGGCAAAATAGAGTTTATCGAAAAAAATAGGCAGAAAAAGAAGATACACTATGTGGAGTTAGATGAGGCAAATGAAAAAGAGCTTTTGAGTGTGCTTGAGAAGATTGAAAACTTGATAAATCTAGAAAAACCACCACTTGCTGTTTTGGAAAAAAAGTGTAAAAAATGTGCTTATTTTGAGTACTGTTTTATTTAGGAGTTGATATGGCAAAAGAACAGACAAGATATATATTTAGTATGGGTGAGTTAAAGAGAAAAGATAACTCTATTGCTTTTAAAAATGAAAAAGGTACAGTTTATCTACCCATCGAAGATACCAAAGAGATTTACTGCATGAATATACTACCCCAAGGAAATCAAACAATTTTTTCAAAAGTTTAATTCTCAAGAGAGTAAAATTAGACAATAAGAACAAGGGGATAAGATGAGTAGAAAGATGGCTAAATTTTCAACACAGTTAAA
>JAMOMX010000306.1 GCA_027066935.1 Sulfurimonas sp.
CCAAACAATAATAAAACTTTTTCTTGCTAATATTCATCATAATAAAGGAGATCACAAAAATGAAAAAAATATTATTAGCTGCAATAGCAGTAGGATGCATTAGTACAAATTTAATGGCAGGATGGGTAGGGACTATTGACAGTGTTTCTGTGTCAAGTGATGGTGGGGCATATATAACACTTACTCGAACTAGTGACAATAGAAAAATAGGCATGAGAACTTCAGATACTGCAACTTCTGATGGGCAAAAAAGTCTAATTGCTGTAGCTCTAACTGCACAAACAACTGGAAAATCAGTAGTTGCATGGGCTAATGGAACAGGCTGGACAACCCTTAAGATGATACAAACACCATAGTTATGTGCTCAAGTCTCAACTTCATAGTTGAGACCTAAAGTACGTATATATTGCTTTTATAACAGCTTTTATTTCTTTATCACTTAAAGCATAATGTAGTGGTAGTCTTAATAAACGTTCACTCTCAATTGTAGTATAGTTGTCTTTATTATTAAATTTTCCAAATCTTAATCCTGCTGACGCACTATGAAGTGGTACATAATGAAATACAGCTAAAATATCATTTTTTTTCAAAAACTCTAAAAGACTTGTTCTTTCTTGTAAGTTTGAAACTTTAATATAGAACATATGTGCATTATGTTGGCAATCAACAGGAATTATTGGTAATGTCAACAAACTCTTTCTTTCTAATTCTTTTAATTCATTATAATAAATATTCCAACTAATAAGTCTATTCTTGTTTATATCATCTACTTTTTCCAATTGTCCCCATAAATATGCTGCACTTATATCATTCATTAGATAACTACTTCCAATATCTACCCATGAATATTTATCTACCATACCTCTAAAAAATTGACTTCTATTCGTTCCTTTTTCTCTTATTATTTCGGCTCGTTCTATAAATCTTTCATCATTTACAATAAGAAGTCCACCTTCTCCTGCACTAGTATAATTTTTAGTCTCATGAAAACTAAAGGTACCAAAATGCCCTATAGTCCCAAGTGCTTTACCTTTATAACTACTCATCATTCCTTGGGCAGCATCCTCAACTACATATAGATTATGACGATTTGCAATATCCATAATTGTATCCATTTCACATGCAACACCAGCATAATGCACTGGTACTATAACTTTTGTTTTTTTTGTTATCGCTGCTTCTATTAAAGTCTCATCTATATTCATGGTATCAGGTCGGATATCAATAAATACTAATTTTGCACCTCTAAGGACAAAAGCATTCGCTGTTGAAACAAAAGTATATGAAGGTATAATAACTTCATCACCTTCCTTTATATTGAGTAAGATAGCAGCAATTTCAAGTGCATGTGTACAAGAAGTTGTTAATAGAGCTTTCTTACATTCTAACCTTTCCTCAAACCATTGATGACATCGGTTTCCAAATTCTCCATCTCCAGATATTTTATTGCTATGCATAGATTCTAAAACATATTGTTCTTCATTACCTGTAAATGGTGGTTTATTAAATAAAATCATTATATACTCCTACTTGTTATTATTATACCTGTAATTATAAAAATCAATCCAATTATTTTTTGCCATGTAACTGGTTCATTAAAAAAAAACGCCGAAAATATAAAAATAAATATAAAACCTAATGTAGTAAATGGATATGCATAACTAATATCAAACTTTGTCATAGCAATCATCCATGACAAGCCGGATAAAAGTGTTAATGTTAAAGAGATTAATATATATGGATTCAATAACATTGTGAATGCAAAAATAAATTTTTCATATATAGTTGTATAAGTATCAAGTGAAAAAGACGACATTTTCCATTTAATAATTAACTGACTAGATACGGCAAAAGCTATTGTTAAAAATATATAAATATGATTTAAAAAGAATTGCATTAATAGAACCTACTTCTAAAATTAATTCTTATTCTTCCTTTCTTGGTTTCTAATTTTATCAATCTTATTAAGCCTTTTTTACATACTATAGACGGTACTTCATTTTCCATAAAAATCACTTTTCCTATATGTCTTGTTCTCTCTTTAATAATAATATCATCTATTACCTCTACACTAATGAAAGATATTACATCATTATTTAAATATGACTTTGCATTATCATATGGATAACCTACTGCATCAACAAATCTTTTAATTTTTTCAGCATGCCAGTTTTCCCAGTCAATAAAATAATCTTTTTCATCAAGCCACATACTATATGTTGCACTATTTTCATCTTGTTTTTTAGCATGTAGAATTTTATTTTGTGAAATTATAGTATATATATTTTTCATTAAAGTATAGTAAAGTGGTTTAACCTTACTTATTGCTTCATTAATTGTTATTGGATATTCGATACCTATACTTTCTTGTAGAATAATATTACCTTTATCATAGTCTTTATCAGCAAATAAAGCAGTAACTCCTATAAGTTTTTCTCCAACTATAAGACTATTGACTAATGGAGCAAAACCTCTATATTTTGGCAATATAGAATCATGAAAAACTATTAATTTTTTATCATTTTTAATTATCCATCGCCAACCTATAGCAAATTTATAACCTTGAAATGAAGTTTCTTCATTCGAAAAGTTATCAGTTTTATTAAAAAATAGAATATTATTATTTTCACACAATACTTTTATTTCAATAAAATAATCTTTTTGAACATTACTATCTTTACTACTTATCACATATTTTATATTATTGCTATTGAAATCTTTAATGAAATTTTTTAGAAGATAAAAGCCTTTTTCGTTCATTAAATAAAAAGATACTTTCTTCATATAATATCCTTAATAATATAAGTTGGTCTATCTTTTACTTGATTAAACGTTCTACCCACATAAATACCAACAAGTCCCAATACCATAATAATTAAGCCACCTAAAAACCACAATGACAACATTGTACTTGCCCATCCTGGAACGATATAGTTTGTAAGTGTTGCTTTTATTAATATAGATAACGAAATAAAAAATGATAAAATTGAAATTATAAACCCTAGCTTGATAGCTAATTTTAATGGTTTATCTGAAAATGACAACATAATATCTACGGATAAAGAAATTAAACTAGATAAAGAATATGATGACTCACCAACATCTCTTGCAGCATGCTCAACTTTAAATGCGGTGCAATTAAAGCCAACCCACCTTATCATTACTGGAAAATACTTTAGTTTATCTTTCATAGATAAAACTGCTTCAATAGATTGTTTACTATAGATACCAAAATTAGCTATAGAAGGATCCTGTTTCGTATCAGTGAGATAACTCAAAAGTTTATAAAATAATTTGGAACCGAGCTGTTTAAAAAAAGTATCTTTTCTATCTTCTCTTTTAGCAAAAACTACATCATAACCCTCTTTTGTCTTATTGTATAACTTAATAATTTCTTCTGGTTGATCTTGTAAATCACAATCCATAACGACTATCCAATCACCTTTAGCGTGAGCAAGTCCAGCAGAAATTGCATAGTGTTGTCCAAAGTTTCGAGAAAGATTGATTCCTTTCACTCTTTTATCTTTTTGAGACAAGTTAATAATTGTTTCCCATGGATTATCTGGACTAGCATCATTAACCATTATAATTTCAAAAACTTCTGTAATAGTAGTTAAAGTTGTGTTTAACCTATTATATAGTTTTTCTAAGCTTTCAGCGCATCCATATACTGGTATTACAACTGATATACTTGTTTTACTCATTTTATTCAATCCTCACTTTATTTGAATCAACAATTTAAATAACATCACTAAGTCTATATTCACTTTTCATATTTTTTTGAAAAGACATTGAGATGGTTCCTTTTTAAAAAATCGACTTTATCGTCTGAAAAATAAGAACCTCTAATATATTTTGGAATAGTATCTTCTCTATTTTTTGAATAGTCTTGTAGCGCTTTTTCTGACTTTATATTTGAATTAATCAAATATTTTGAAAAATGAAATGCACTAAAAATATAGTAAATATTCATTATTACAATTATTAGTATGATTATAATAAATATTTTTTTTTGTAAATTTGAAAATATTTTTTTATTACTTATAAGCAATAATGACCAAAACATTGAAATAATACCAACTTCATATATCTTAGTGTACCTAGGTGACACTACTGCCCATTGTATTGCACTGCTGTCTGGATAAAACCTATACATAACAACTGCCGTTATAAAGGTCAGTGTTCCTATCATAAAAGATAATGGCACCAATGTGACTTTATATATTTTATTTTTAACATAATAAATAATAGTAAGTAGATATAAAAAAGTAACTAGGTACGCAATAGTTAATATTGTATATTCATTTAAATCAATTTCTTTTAAAGACTCTACCTTTAATAATCCACTCAATAAAGCAATAGCATATGAATTACAAGCTCCTAAAATATTAAAAGTTTCTAGGTTAAATAATAACTTATTTGAGAAGTCTTCTTGAACTTCTATTAAAAAAAAGAAAAGTTTAAAAGTAGTGAAACTCATAGTCAACACTAGAATATAACTTATTATTTTATTATATTGTTTATCAATTAGTGAAATTAATAATAAAATAGAAAAAAGTGATGCTATATAAATAATCGCTGTATCTTTAACCATTATTAATAAAAAAGTAATTAATATATACACAATTAAATAATCACTGATATTAAAATTTTTATATAGTTTATCAATATAAAAAAATAAAACTAAAAGTATAAACAACCAAATATTAGATAGTGTGACCAATGGCCAACCATATTCATTAAAACTCTTTAGACTCAAAAATGTACTTATTACTAAAAGAATGATTAGCGTTTTTATAACTGACATTTGAGTACTTTTATTTAATAGGTACGTAAAAAATGAAATAAATAAAATTTTTCCAATAATACCAACATAAAAATACATATTAATTGTTAAATCAAAATATTTTTTACTCCAGATAAATAGAATTGCTGTCAACGGCTGTGGATGATGATCGTTCCAAAGTAGAGATAAATCAAATGTATTCTTTACAATAGGATATATATATAAATCAATAAATCGCCACTGATCAGCCCTTATAATTGAAGTATGCACTAGAAGACCAAAATATAAAGCTATAAAAGAAAAGACAATGAGCATCGAGATTATTAAAAATGTTTTTTTTTCAATCTTACTGAAAGTCATTATACAATTCCAAATTAAATTTTAAAATTTCTTCATTATCTTTATAAGACTTAAAATAATTTTCAATCATTTCTTTCAAACTTAAATCAACTGCATCAATTTTTATAGATTTTTTGTATGGTAAATTTAAAAATGACGCGATTGATTTATAGAGATATAAATTACTTCTTCCCAATAACTCGGGAGGAAATAGTAATTTTTCATCTTTAGACAAAGGATCAATTGACAATTGATATAAAATTCTATTAACAAGTTCACATAACACATCATTTATTGGATGATTCATACTAAAAAATAATTTATTTCCTTGTTGTAAATTTTGCTTGATGTAGCTAGATATAGCTATATCTAAATTTTTCTCACGCTGTTCTAATTCATGAAATGATTTTTCAATATTATTTCGAATAAATTCATAAGTATATAAGTTGCTATCATTTAAAGTTGAGTAGACTTCATCAATACTTCTACCATCTAGATACATTTTAATTAAATTTATATCATGATAATCAAAATATAAGGCTATTTTTTTCTTTTCCTTGTTCTTCAAATAGACAGTTTCAGGATTATAACCACTAAAATAAATTACTGGAAATGAAATTGATATAGAGCCCTTTTTTAAATACATTTTTAAGTTTTCGCTAGAGTATTCTCTAAAATATTTTGATATTGGTTGATGTAAGTATATATCACATTCTTTTATAGAATTAAATACTAATTCTTTGTCTGTGTCATTCCATAAATGTATAGCTCTTAGCTCATAGATAGCAAATATCTCTTTTAGTCTAGGTACACTATTTATAATAGTCTTTATTGCTTGACCTTGACAATTTGCTTGAATAAAAATTTTTTTCATATTTATAATCTATCTTTGCATCTCTGTTTAAAAAATTTCAACCTTTCATCAAAGTTCATTATTTTAGCAATTTGTTCATCAAGTTTATTATTTGACATTTCATACAGTTTCATATCGTAACTATTTTTTTTAAGTATTATTTCTTTTAAATTAGGATTAAATGTGTCCATAACTTCTTTAACTTTTTCTTCAACATTTTTTTTATTATCTTTGTTTGTTATATTTTGACGTATATAGGATAAATCAATATTTGAAAAATACTGAGTTAAATACTCTTCAAATACCACCATTGACTCATCATATCTATCAACAACACCTATCAGAACCAATTGTTTTAAAGTAGCATGTGCTGCTTTAAACTTATTGTCTACATTATTAGCTTGTGGTCCTTCTCCTGATAAAAATAAAGTATGACAATTTCTTATTGTGGCTGGAACATCTTCTCCCATTCTCCATTCAATATAATCAATAAAATTCAATTCATTTGCCATCTTAGCACCTAATGATGTATGTGATCCTTGTTTTTTTTCAAAATTATAAACAGATTTTATTCTTTCAATTGGATGCCGTATAAAATAAACTTGATGAAAGTTAAAATTAGCATTACTTTTTGCTGTAAAATGAATTGAATGACTTGAAAGTGCCTTAATACTTTTATTTTTTTTTAAATACTGAATTAAATATTTTTGTTTACCATCAATCATATCGACATCGTCTCGATGATCTATAAAATCTTCTTTAAAATTATTTTTCAAAGTATAATCAAAAGTAGTACCTGCATTTTTAAATATATGTGAATGTAAAATTATATTACGCATTTATCTATCTTCCCTAATTCTATTTTTTTATAACAGTGAACTTACATATTACATAAGGTCATATTTCACTTTGATACATCAATTTTAACGTATGTTTAATATCCAATCCATTTACAATTCCAATCATATTATACATTTTTTTTGTTGATCCTTTTAAAGAATATATCTCATTTTTACGTATAAATTCTGGATTAACTTGAATATTTATTTTATATCCTGCTATTTCTTGCATACATAAAAGTATTTCTTTTAATTTTATTACATTACCAGTACAAATATTTACAATATCAGATTTTGCATTGCAAGTCATCAATTTAAAATATATATCAATGACTATTCTAATATCATTAAACTCTCTCGCTATATCTAAATTACCTAGCTCTATATTAGTTTTTTTGGATTTAAAGTGTTTAACAATTTTTGGAATAATAAAATTCTCATTATGACCAATTCCAGTATAGTTAAAGGGACGAGTTATCAAGATATTTAATTTACTAAAGTATGTAATTGCAAGATGTTCCATAGCTAGTTTACTATAACCATAATGATTTGCTGGTTTAGGGCACATAGATTCATCAAGAATATTTGCACCTTGATTTCCATAAACAGTTGCACTACTTGCTATAATTATTTTTCTAGGATTTAAATTATAGAATATTAAAGAATCTAAAATATTCTGGGTACCAAGCACATTAACATCATAAATTAATGATTTGTCTTTTTCTCCAATAAAGGAAATAGCAGCTAAATGAAATATATAATCAGGTTTAATCTGATTAATTACAGCGTATACTTGATCTTTATGACGAATATCACATTCAATATGATTATCTTTATCAGGTCGATTTATGACTGTTCCAAAAACGGTATAACTCTTAGAAATTAATAAAGTTTCTAAATGTTTTCCGGTAAAACCATCAATCCCTGTAATTAATACATTCATTAGAACGTTGAACCAAGCATATTACGACGTAGATCTTCTTGAATCATCATATTACATAACTCTTCTAATGTAGTTTGTGGCTTCCATCCTAGTTCTACTCTTGCTTTTTGGGGATTACCAATCAGTAGTTCAACCTCACAAGGTCTATAAAACTTAGTATTGACTTTTACCATCAACTTTCCTGTGTCTTTATCTGTTGCTCTTTCTGTCTCTTCGCATCCATGCCATTCTAGTTCTATATCTACTGCTTTAAAAGCCATTGTAACAAAATCTCGTACAGTTTCTGTTCTATTGGTTGCCAATACATAGGTATCAGGCTTATCTGCTTGAAGCATAAGATACATCCCTTCAACATACTCTTTTGCAAATCCCCAATCACGCTTTGCATTCATATTACCTAGCTCTAAAACATCTTGTAATCCTAATTTGATCTTGGCTACACTATCGGTAATTTTTCGAGTTACAAACTCTTTTCCTCTCAAAGGTGATTCATGATTAAAAAGTATTCCACTACATCCAAAAATACCATATGACTCTTCATAGTTTTTAACCATCCAATGAGCATACAACTTGGAAATACCATACGGACTTCTAGGATAAAATGGTGTCGTTTCTGTTTGAGGTATTTCTTGAACTTTTCCAAACATTTCAGAAGTACTAGCTTGATAAAACTTAATACTAGGGTCAACAATACGAATTGCTTCAAGCAGATGTAAACAGCCTAGTCCTGTTATATATGTTGTAGCCAAAGGTTGTTCAAATGAAACTCCAACAAAACTTTGTGCAGCAAGATTATAAATTTCATCAGGTCGAATATTCATTATCATTCTTATACTGTTAGCTTGATCCGTCAAATCATATTCTATGAGATGTAAGTGCTTGTGTTCTTTAATTCCAAGCTCTTCTATTCTCCAAAAATTAACACTTACCGTCCTTCTGTAAGTTCCATATACTTCATATCCTTTTGATAAGAGTAGCTCAGCTAAATATGCACCATCTTGACCTGTTATTCCTGTTACTATTGCTTTTTTCACACTCTTCCTTTTATTCTTATATGCCTGTTTCAAGCATGTCAAAACCTTTTTCAATAATACATTTGCAAGCATATTGTGAAGAAAAATATTTTTTACAATATTCACTTGACTCTTTTGATAGCTGCACACTCAATGTATGATTGGTATATACATCTACAATACATTGTGAAAATTCTGTACTGGTATTGGCTATTTTAACTACTTGTTCTACATCTTCTAAGCCTTCTGCACCAACACTTGTAGTAACTAAAGGAATTCCATTATATAGCGCTTCGACTACTTTTCCTTTTACACCTGCTCCAAAACGTAATGGTGCTACTGCTAACTTACAGGTTTTATAAAGATTATCTAATTCTTTATCACTTACTCTACCTAACACGACAATATCAATATTTTTTTTAGCATAGTTTAATACTGTTTCGGGTGTATTAGAACCAACAATAAAAACCTTACAAGATAAATTATTTTTTCGAACTTTAGGCATTATCTCCTCAATAAGCCATATAACTGCATCAATATTTGGACTATGTCCAAATCCACCAACAAACATAATATGTTCACGCTTTTTAAAAAAATAATCTGTTTTAGAAAACTTTTGATA
>JAMOMX010000307.1 GCA_027066935.1 Sulfurimonas sp.
CAAGTATGAGACAATTTAAAGGTAAAGCTGTATGTTTTGATTCTCAACCTAAAGCTATAGCTGGAATTATCTCTCATAAAGTTAAGGCTGGTGATGTTGTAGTTATTCGTTATGAGGGCCCAAAAGGTGGACCAGGTATGCAAGAGATGTTAGCTCCAACTGCCCTTATTCAAGGCATGGGGCTTGGTTCATCTGTTGCACTTATAACTGATGGTAGATTTAGTGGTGCTACAAAAGGTGCATCTATTGGTCATGTTTCTCCTGAAGCTGCTGAGGGTGGTCTGATTGCTTTTATCGAAGATGGTGATGAAATAGAGCTAGACACTGACAAGCATTTACTACAACTAAATGTAAGTGAAGAAGTTTTAACAGAGCGTAAAGCTAAATGGAAACCTTACAAAAATGAAGTTAAATCTAAATGGCTTAAACGGTATCAACTTTTAGTTTCAAATGCTTCAAATGGTGCAGTACTGAAAACGGAACTTTAAATTTTTTTGAGCAAGACACTTTTAACTAAGTCATTGCTCAAAATTTTAAACCCATATAATGAAGCCAAAACTTCAAAAGTGCGAGGTCTAAAAAAACATATATGGGTTGGGTCATTTTTATACCACCACTTTTTAAAATCTTTCATCTCATTTTTATGAAACTGCGTCATTAAAGCTAAGTAGCCACCTTTTTTTATATGTTTTGAAAAAAGTTCAAAAACTTCCAGTGGATTTTGTATATGTTCTATAACTTCTGTTGAGGTAATTAAGTCATATTTTTTGTTTTCATAAATTTTTTGTGGGCTAAAAAATTTATCATAAATATCAACATCTAAACCTTTTTGTTTTAAAAGCTCTGCTAAAACTGGACCAGGTCCACTTCCAAACTCCAATGCTGTTTTTATATCTTGTATATACGGTTGAAATGTTACATCTATAAATTTTTCAAACATCTCAACATAACCTGGAGATTCTAAGGTGTTATTATGGTGATTATACTGTTTTAGTTCATTAGTTTTATCTACATAGTTTCTTGGGTTTTTAAAGATAAATTCACACTCTTTGCAGTGAAAAAATTCCCAGTTATTACGTTCATCTATGCAAGGTATAACAGGCTTATTACAGATTTTGCAAAGCATTAATAAAGTTTACAGAGATGCTTTAATTTGATTGTGTGTATATTGATGTACTAAAGATTGTATGATATTTTGATAGCTGATACCAGTTGCTAATGCTCTTTGTTTAAGTAGATATATATCACCCTCTGGCAATCTTATGCTGATAGCTTTTTTCTTGTTAATATAGTTTTTTGCCATGCTGGTGTACTTTTTTATTTCATCTTCTACATTTTCTACACTTTTAGCATCATCACTTTCAATATAATCAACTATCTTTTGTTCTTCTTGTGTTAATGAGGTTTTCATTTTTTAGCCTTTATAAGTTTTATGATATTTTCTGCTAGGAATTATATTTTTTAAAAATATAATCTCTTCATCTTCAACAAAAGGTACATAATATGTATAAGTTTGGATTGAAATTATAAATATTTTTTGGTTTGGGTACTTAGAGAGATTAAAATGAGGGAGGATATCTAAAAGTTTTCCACTCTCTAAACTTAAAAGAACATCTTCAAAAGTAACATTTCTAGTCTCTCTTAAAGTTTTGTTTTTCTCTTCATTCCAATGAAATTGTTTAATATCCCATCCTTTTGTATATACAGTATATGCTAATTATAGTGTTTAATTTATTATATGTCAATATCTCATATATTTATCATTAGTTTTAAAGTAAAATTTAGATAATATAGCGAAAAATTTTACAATGATGATGTTTAGATTCCCAGTTAAGCTGAGAATGACTTTACAAAAGAGGAAATTGAATTTGGATGCAATTGCACTAAAACATAATGATGAAATTATCGATCTTCAAACAGCTCAAGAACTAGGATTTGAAGGTGAGCAAATTCATCTTGATAATTCTGTAGAAGCTTTAGATATACTTCGCCACTCAACAGCTCACTTAATGGCTCAAGCTATAAAAAGTCTGTATCCAGATGCAAAATTTTATGTAGGACCAACTGTAAAAGAGGGTTTTTATTATGATTTTAAAACTGAATCTGAGATAGGTGAGGGTGATTTAAAACAAATAGAAAAGCAGATGCTTTCTTTTGCTAAGAAAAAATATCCAATTGAAAAATATGAAATTACAATGGATGAAGCAAAAGAAAAATTTAAAGATGACCACTTAAAATTAGCAGTAATGGAGCGAATTCCAAGCGATAAAGTGAGTATATATAAGCAAGGCGAATTTGAAGATTTATGTCGTGGACCACATTTGCCAAATATTGGCTTTATTAGATACTTCAAACTTTTAAAACTAGCAGGTGCTTATCTTGGTGGTGATTCTAAAAATGAGATGTTAACTCGTATATATGGTATAGCTTTTGCAGATAAAGAGTCTTTAAAAAACCATATAACTATGCTCGCTGAAGCCCAAAAGCGTGATCATAGAAAAATTGGTAACGAGATGAAACTTTTCACTTTCGCTGAAGAGGTAGGGGCAGGTTTTCCTATCTGGCTTCCAGCTGGCGGTCGTCTTCGTGCAAGATTAGAGGGTTTACTTTTTAAAGCTCATCGTAAGCGTGGATATGAGCCAGTTCGTGGCCCAGAGATGCTTAAAAGTGAGTTATGGAAAACATCAGGTCACTACCAAAACTATGGCGAAAATATGTATTTCTCAACCATTGATGATGTTGAGTTTGGTATTAAACCTATGAATTGTGTTGGTCATATTAAGGTATATGAGGATGAACTCCATTCATATCGTGATCTGCCAATTAAATATTTTGAGTACGGTGTAGTTCACCGTCATGAATTTACTGGCGCACTTCATGGATTGTTTCGTGTTCGTGAGTTTACTCAAGATGATGCACATATTTTTTGTACAACTGAGCAGATTGAAGAGCAAATTATAGAGGTTGTTGATTTTGTAGATAAAATTATGTCAACTTTTGAATTTGATTACAAAATGATGATTTCAACTAAGCCTGAAAAAGCTGTTGGAAGTGATGAAATTTGGGATATATCAACACAAGCTCTTAAAAATGCAATGGATAAGAACTCATTGGCTTATGAGATGGATGAGGGTGGTGGAGCTTTTTATGGTCCTAAAATTGATATAAAAATCACAGATGCGATTGGTCGTGAATGGCAATGTGGAACAATACAGTTAGATTTTAATCTTCCAGAGCGTTTTAAGTTAGAGTATAATGGTGAAGATAACGATAAAATTCAACCAGTTATGATTCATAGAGCAATTCTTGGTTCATTTGAGAGATTTATTGGAATTTTAACTGAACACTACGCTGGTGAATTTCCAATGTTTATAGCTCCTACACAAGTAGCATTTATTCCAATTGCTGACACACATAAAGAGTATGCTAAGGAATTATCAGATAAACTTATCGACATTGGTGCCGATAGTAGCATATATGACAAAAATGATTCTTTAAATAAAAGGATTCGCACAGCTGAAAAAAGCCGTGTACCTATGCTAGTTATCATTGGTGATGAAGAGGTTGAGAGTAAAACAGTGGCAGTTCGTGACAGAAGAACTCGCGAACAATACAATTTAAGTGAAGATGAATTCTTAAAACTTATACAAACTAAAATAAATGAGGTAAATTTTTGAGCAATAAAAAAGATCGCGTGATAATGAATGATGACATTAGAGTTCTCGAGTTAAGATGTAGTATAGATGGTGGAGAGTCTTTAGGGATTATCTCTACAGATGAAGCGATGGAAAAAGCAAATGAGTTAAACCTAGATTTAGTTCTTATAGCTCCAGATGCAAAACCACCAGTTGCTAAGATTATGGATTATGGTAAATACAAATACCAAAAAGAGAAACAACTTAAAGAACAAAGAAAAAATCAAGTTAAAATCGTTTTAAAAGAGATTAAGCTATCTGTAAAAATTGCTGAAAATGATATAGCTTACAAAGTTAAGCATGCTCGTGAATTTTTAGAAAAAGGTTTTCATGTTAAATTTCGCGTATTTTTACGTGGTCGTGAGATGGCAAATCCAGATGCTGGGAAACAAGTATTGCTTCGTGTATGGCCAATGGTTGAAGATATTGGTGTTATGGAAAAACCACCTAAATTTGAAGGTCGTTATTTTAACATGTATGTAACTCCTCAAAAATAACAATTACTCAAAACCACTTTTTACTATTCCCATATGTTGTTGTGCATATGGGAATCTCTCTTTACTTTTCAAATTTATTTCTGTGGAGAAAAAGCTTCACTAAGGAGTATTAATTGAATTTTATAAAAAAACATAGTTTACCAATTTTTTTGATATTAGCTTCATTATCATTAGCTATTCTTGGTGAAGATTTAACAAAATATCTTATCTATAACCGTAGTGAGATTGGTGATGCTCAACTATGGAGATTTATTACAGCACATCTTGTTCATCTAGGATGGAATCATCTATGGTTAAACTTATCAGTGTTAGTTATAATCTGGTTTTTAGTTAAAGATTTTTTATCAATTAAGCTTTGGTGGTTAGTTGCACTAATTTCATCAATAGGTATATCCCTTGGTTTATATCTATTTATGAGTGAATTACAATGGTATGTAGGATTATCAGGATTATTACATAGTTTACTTGTTTGTGGTGCTGTTATTGGTATTAGTAAAGGAAAAAAAGAGTTTATATTTCTTTTGATATTTGTATTTATCAAGATTATTTATGAACAATTTTATGGTTCTTTAAATATGGAGCTAATAAGAGGTGATGTAGTGGTAAATGCACATTTCTATGGTGTAGTTATGGGTTTAGTTTGTATTTTTGGTTTTGTTGTCTTAAAAAGGTTTAAATCAACTGATTTTTAACAAACTCCAAATAGTGCCCCTCTTCATCCTCAAGCTTTTCATGAGTACCCCTTTGAACTATCTCTCCTGCATCTAAAACATAGATAGTATCAGCATTTTTAACAGTACTTAATCTGTGAGCTATAGTTATAACTGTTTTATCTTTTAGCAGAGGTGCTATAGCAGAGTGAAGCTTAGCTTCTGTATGAACATCAAGTGCTGATGTTGACTCATCAAAGATAACTACACTTGGATTTGCTATTATCATTCTTGCTATGCTTAAACGCTGTCTTTGACCACCTGAAAGCCTAATACCATGATGCCCAACTATAGTGTCAAGTCCATCACTCATATTTTCACACATATCTTGTAGTTGAGCGATTTTTAGAGCATTTTTTATATCTTGATCACTTATATTTTTATCTCCCATGGTTATATTAAATCTAAGAGTTGAATTAAAAAGTATTGGCATTTGAAGAACCAAAAATATCTTTTGTCTTAGTGATTTTTTATCTATATTTTTAATATCTATATTGTTATATCTAAGCTCTCCACCACTTTTTTCATAAAAACCTGAAATAACTTGAGCTAGAGTTGTTTTACCACTTCCACTAGCCCCAATTAGTGCTATTTTAGAGTTTGCTTTTATGTCAAGTGTGATGTTTTTTAATATCTCTTTTTTATTAGAGTATGAGAAACTTAAATTTTTCATAAAGATATCTACATCGTTAGATTTTATTATCTCATTACCACTAAGTTCAGTTTTTAGTGTAAGAATTTTGTTAATTCTTTTTAATGCACTCATAGCAGAGGCATAACTATATTGCATCGTAAGTATATCTTGAACAGGGGTCATTATAAACCAAATATATCCAAACATGGCAAACATCATACCAATACTCAAATCACTATAAGCAACTAAAATTAAACCACTCGCTCTAAGAAGTTCAAACATAATTAAAAATATAGTGTATGACAACCTTTCATAAGCTACACTTTTAAATCCATATTCATTAGAAGTTTTTTGAATCTCTTTTGCACTATTTATTGCATTTTCAAAAAAATAATTTTCTTTGTTGCTAGCTTTTATTTGTCCATAAAGTTCTAGTGTCTCACCAACACTATTTTGAAATTTTTCAATAGCTTCATTTTCCTCTTTTTTAAGGGCACCTACTTTTTTTGACATTCTTTTACTAAGTAAAATTATGAGTGGTTGTATAACTAAAATCATTATCCCCAAAATTGGGTCAATTATAATCATAACAACTCCAACAGCCCCAAGGGTTAAAACAGATGTGATAAATTTGCTAACACTAGTTATGATGAAACTATCAAGGGTATTTACATCAGTTATTAAGTTTGATGTAATTGCTCCACTTCCCAATGTCTCATACTCATTCATGGAGGTTACTTTAAGATGATTGATTAGCCTTTGTCTTATCATGAAAGTAACATACTTGGAAATTTTTGTAAATATTTTTGTTACAACAACATTTAAAGCAAAGTAAGTTAATCGTAAAAAGACAACACCAAGGGTAACTAAAACTATATAGTAAAAGGCAGTGGTCTCTCCAAAAAAATTATTTATGTTGTTTACAAAATATGATGGTTGATTTAAGAGTATCTCATCAACCATAACAGGAAGCATAAGAGGAATTGGGATACTTACAGCAATAGCCAACAAAGTGACTATTTGTCCATAAATAAGAGATGGTTTTTTTTCTAAGATAAGATTGAAAATAGTTCTTAGTGTAATTGGTTTTTTATTCATAATTTTAGTATATCAGCTAATTACAAAGATAACTATTTAGAGATTTTAGCTTTTAAATCTTCTTCTTCAATAGCGCCAGTTACATATTTAATAACAATAATTTTTTCAGTATCGTTAATATACCATTCCGCTATGTGTTGCTCTTCTAGGTTTCTTAGTTTTACAGTATCTACATCGTCTTGTGGAAGATAAAGATGTGAATGTTTTATTGGGTTTTTAAGCTTTAGAGTCCACAAAAGCCATAAAGTTGCTACAACTGCAACTGAGATACCAATAGTCTCTCTATCGCTTACACTAAGAAGTAGACCAGCTGTTGTCCCACCAATAAATGTAGCAAAGTATGCAGCGGAGTTGGAAATTCCAAGCGCTGCACCTTTTTGATGTACTTTTGCAAACTTAGTAATCATTGATTGAACAAGAGGTTCCATCATGTTGAATGCTATAAAAAACATAACAACACCAACAATAAAAACAGTACTAGAATCTGTAAGACCCATAATTAAAAAAGAGGCTATAAATAAGACAATAGATAGTAAGAAAATCTCTTTTGGTTTGTTGTGTTTCTCACCAAAAACAGCAGCAGGTCCCATTGCAATTAAGCCAAAAATCATAGCAGGTAGATAAGCCATATATAGATCTGATTTTTCCCAAGCAAAATCTGAACTTGTTAAAATTATTGGAATAAGAACAAAGGCAATGGTCATAAGACCTTTTTGCATAGAATTAATAATTATCATATTTAAGAGGTTAGAATCTTTTATAATATCAGAAGTTCTAGTTGTTGCATGGTATGTGTGTTTAATTCTTGGAGGGGTAGGAACTTTAGTAAAAAGAAGTAAAATTGCTAAAATTGCTAAAACAGCTGTAACTATAAACAAAAAATCAAGTCCATATTTTGCACCAAGAATAGGTCCAAGACCCATAGCAATAGCAAAACTCAAAGCGATTGTACCACCCATGATTGCCATAGCTTTACCACGAACCTCTTCAGGAACTAAATCAGAAATCATAGCTGTAATAACTGCACCGATTGCACCAGCACCTTGTAAAAAACGACCAAGCATAAGTGTATAGATATCAGTTGAATATGCACATATAATAGAACCAACTAAAAAGATAAGAAGACCAACTAAAAGAGTTGGCTTCCTACCTATTTTATCACTCATCGTTCCAAAAGGGATTTGAAAAATTGCTTGAGTTAATGCATATCCACCAACAACTATACCAACAAGTAAAGGGGTTGAACCCTCTAAGTCAAGAGCGTAAATAGAGATAACTGGTAAAACTAAAAATAGACCTAAAAATCTAAGCGAAAGAATTGCAGATAGGGGGAGAACTTTTTTAAACATTTTGTGCCTTAAATACTATATAATATCGCATTATATTAAAAAGATTGTTTACTCAAACTTTGTGAATTGAAAAACTGTATATTTAAAGTAAATTATAAGGATTATATGTGAAATTAGTATTAGCTACATCTAATAAGGGAAAAGTCAGAGAGATTAAAGAATTATGTAAAGAGTATGAAGTTATATCATATGGTGAGCTCATAGAAGAATTTGAGATAATTGAAGATGCTGATAGTTTTAAAGAAAATGCACTCATAAAAGCTAGAGCTGTATTTGAAGCTTTAAAAGATTCATCACAAGAGTATGATAAAGATTTAGTTGTTATAGCAGATGATAGCGGAATTAGTGTTGATGTGCTTGATGGAAAACCAGGGGTATATAGTGCAAGATATGGCGGTAAGAATGCAAATGATAAAGAAAATTTGTATAAATTGATAAAAGATATAAAAGCTAAGGGGGTTGAGTCCTCACCTGCTCACTATACAGCTTCAATAGCTATAGTTACAAATAAAGGTGAATACAGTGTCCATGGTTGGATGTATGGAGTGGCATTAACAGAGGCAATAGGTGATGGTGGCTTTGGGTATGATCCTATGTTTATCCCTTTAGGATACGATAATACTTTGGGTGAATTAGATGATGAAATTAAGAAAAAATTATCTCACCGTTCAAAGGCTTTGGATTTGGCTAAGAAAATTATAAAAACTTTTTAAATTTTATTTGTATTTTAAAAAATTTTGCAACTTAAATTATAGATAGAGAGTTCTAGTTTTTCTAAGATAATATTAAATTTTGTATTGTACTTTTTAATAGCTCGCATGAAGACTCCTTTAAACTACTTGCAAAATATAAGCAAAAGATATTCCAAAATATAGAGAACTTTTTGTATAGTTTAGATCCTAAATCAAGTTCAGGATGACAAAAGCAGGTTTGGGATGACAAAAGTCAATTACTTCGTCATTTCAAACTTGATTTGAAATCTGATTTATAGATTATGAAAGAGGTTTAATTAAATATTATTAGTAAAATTACACCAAAGATTATTCTATAAATACCAAAAGCAACAAAAGTGAAATTTTCTAAAAACTTTAAAAACAGCTTTATTGTTAAGTAAGCTACAATAAAAGAGACAATGAAACCGACTGCCAAAGTGATAAGATTAGCAGTGCTAAATTCGTGATAATGTTTTAGTAAATCATAAAATGTTACAGCACTCATCACTGGAAGAGCAAGTAAAAAACTAAACTCTGCACTAGCCTTTCTGCTTAATCCAACAAGAAGTGCACCGATGATGGTAGATCCAGCTCTACTAGTTCCAGGTATTAATGCAAAAATTTGTGCAAACCCTATTATTAGTGATTGTTTTGTAGTTATTTTTTCAACAT
>JAMOMX010000308.1 GCA_027066935.1 Sulfurimonas sp.
GAGTTCAAGGTGACGAAACAGACAAACTTATACT
The DNA here is from genome assembly GCA_027066935.1 of Sulfurimonas sp. Taxonomy (GTDB): domain Bacteria; phylum Campylobacterota; class Campylobacteria; order Campylobacterales; family Sulfurimonadaceae; genus Sulfurimonas. The sequence continues at coordinate 35 of JAMOMX010000308.1, forward strand.
AATTGGTAGGTACTCATCTCTTGTTTCAATTTGTTTGATTTTTAGTGGGCAATGGTATTACCAAGCAACTGGAAACTTCATATGCAAATTCTAAACCAAGATTTTTTTTACATTCTTGATAATAATCAATGGAAGCATTTAATTCAAGTTCAGCATCTGGGTGAAAAGAGTATGTCATTTATGAGTTTAGTCTTTGAGAGATTTTTTTAAAAACTTCATCTCCATCAATAAAAGATATATTATTTGTTTCAATATCAGTTTTTCTTTTATATACTTCTTTTATCCATAGTGCATCTATTGAACTGTTTGCAGGTGTAATACTAGCCAATATTTTATCAACAATTTTAGTTTTTAAATCTATTGGTAAAATATCTATCTCATCAAAAAGTTGTTTTTGTTTTAAAGCTAACATTTTAAACTCCAATTTTAAATATACACCGTTGTATCAGAATGGTGTATATTTTATAATAAAATTACAATGAGTGTATTTAAATTTAGAAAATATCCCTTTAACCTAGATTATTCAAGAAATTTAATATATAATTTTTTACGATTTTTTAGCTACTATTGATGCTACTTTAACTCTCTCCCCTAATCTATTTACTTCAATTTTCTCTTCATAATATATGACATCTAGTCCAATAAAAGTATGTAATAATTCATTTTTTCTCAAAAGATAATCTAAATTAGTGGTAGGCATTTGAAACTCTCCATGAGCTACAATAAATGTCTCAAATATTATGACCCCGCCCTGCTTTAGTCCATCTTTTATTTGAGATACTAAACGACGATTTAGATAATTCATATTTATTATTAAATCATATCTGTTTGGTGTGATGTTATAACTATCTAAATCAGCTTCTATTTTTTTTATTGTTGGAGTATTGTCAATTTTAGTGAGTGCAAAATCTGATATATCTACAGCATCAACATCAAAACCTAAACCTAATAAAAAGTGTGAATTTCTACCTGTCCCACATGCAATATCCAAAGCTTGACCTATATTTGCATGTTCTATATATTTTACTAATGTTTTACTTGCATCTTTTGACATAGGGCGAGATAGATGTCTTTCATTCCATCGTTTTTTATCTTCTATCATGACAATATTCCTTAATTTTATTTTATAAAATGAAGGGAACCCCCATCTATATTATTACGATGCCAGAAGTAATTCTGTCATCTACATTATCACTTGGATTCCTTCGGCAGGAAGCCCATCATACTAGTATAATTTTATGAAAGCCTTTGCTTATAATCTTCATATCCAAATTCTTTTATAATTTCTTTGTCACCATTTTTGCGTAATATTACTAATGAGGGAAGATTAATCCCATTAAAAGTAGTATTTTTAACAAAAGTGTAATGAATTTGATCTTCAAATATAATTTTATCGCCAACCTTAAGTGGTGTATCAAAAGAGTAATCACCCATAATATCACCAGCTAAACAAGTATTTCCAGCCAATTTATATGTATGTTTTTTCTCACCAGCGCTACCTGCACCTCGAACTTCTGCACGATATGGCATAGCTAAGGTATCTGGCATATGGGCTTCTGCCGAAGTATCAAGTATCGCTATATTCATACCATTATGAACTATATCTAAAACACTACTAACTAAATATCCACATTCCCAGCCAACAGCCTCTCCTGGCTCTAAATATACTTCTACATCATACTTTACTCGAAACTCTTTTATAATTTTGATAAGCTTTTGTACATCATAACCTTTTTTAGTTATATGATGCCCACCACCAAAATTTATATATTTTAAATTTTTAAAATATATATAAAAATTGGCTTCAAACTTTTCTAATACCTCTTCAAGAGCATCTATATTTTGCTCACAAAGTGCATGAAAGTTTAAACCATCAATATATTCTA
>JAMOMX010000309.1 GCA_027066935.1 Sulfurimonas sp.
ATATCGTTGTGTGGATTTTTTGCTAAATGCTCAATTACACGCAAACCTGCATAACCACCACCAATAACAATAATCTTATTCTTTGGCATAGATAACCTTTAGTGTAGTTTATTTGAAAATTATATCACTTTATTATATAAAAAATTAAGAATTAAAATTTTAGATTTTAGATTTGCTATAATTCTAAAAAAAAAGGATTCACTATTTTAGTACATATTTGTTGCAGTGTTGATTCTCACTTTTTTTTACAAAAACTACAACAAGAGTTTCCAAATGAAAAATTGATTGGTTTTTTTTACGACCCAAATATCCACCCATATTCAGAATATCAATTACGGCTTTTGGACGTACAACGTTCTTGTCAAAAGTTAGGTATAGAAGTTATTGAGGGTGAGTATGATTGTGAAAACTGGTTTAATGCAGTTAATGGTTTAGAAAATGAGCCTGAAAAGGGGAAACGCTGTGAAGTTTGTTTTGATAAACGGTTTTTTGTAAGTGCCAAAAAAGCACTATCTCTTGGTGAAAGAAAGATTACAACTACACTACTTGTTAGCCCTCTTAAATCTCAAGAACAACTAAAACTTATCGGTGATGAATTTTACGCCAAACATGGAGTTAAATTTATAGCAGTTGATTATAGAGCTGGTGGTGGTTCACAAGATCAATCTCGTGTTACAAAAGAACAACAACTCTACCGTCAAGATTATTGTGGGTGTATACATGGTTTAACTATGCAAAGAGAGCAACAAAACCGTTTAATGGACGAGATGTTTTCACCAATATCTAATCAAATATTACCAGCATCAATTGAAGAGCGGCTAGAGATTTATAAACATCGAAATACCCTTGAAGATAAAAACATCAATTACAAAATCATTAAACAAAAGTTTTTAAATTATCGCCAACTCAGTTTTAAAATTATTCTTGGCAAAAAAGATATAATCCCTGCTTATGCTTTGTCTTATTCAACACTTCCAAGAAAAAAAACAAAAGGTAAAATTGAATACAATATAGATAATATTCATTATTTTAATCGTGAAGAGATTAGGTTTATAACACTCAAAGAGTTTAATAAAAGATGTGAATTTAATTATGAAAATATAAATTCTTTAATTTTTAATCCCCCTAGTTTTGAAGAAGAACTACAATTTAGAAACTCTCTTTCATGTGGAAATTATGACCTTACACCAATCATAGTTATACAAGAAATTCCACAAACTAAAATAACCATAGAATTAAATGCAAAAACTTATGAAGATGTCATGGAAAAACTAATCAAAATCTAATATATATTTAGCTAAAATATCCAAAATTATTATATAAGGCTTTCGCATATGACTATGGATGTTATGGAAATTCAAGAGATAATCCCTCACCGTTACCCATTTTTACTTTTAGATCGAGTTACAGATATAACTCCACACAAATTATTAATTGGTTTTAAAAACGTAACTATTGGAGACAATATTTTTCAAGGACACTTTCCTGGTCATCCAATCTATCCTGGTGTTATGATACTTGAGGGAATGGCTCAAGCTGGCGGAATCCTTGCGTTTAAAAGTATGGATATGTCTAAAGAAGAGGCTGCAAATAAAGTAGTTTATTTTATGAGTATCGATAAAGCTAAATTTCGTGCGCCTGTTAAACCAGGAGATAGATTAGAGTACCGCATTAACGTTATTAAAAACAAAGGTGCTATTTGGGTTTTAGACGGAAAAGCTTATGTTGATGATACTTTAGTTTCTCAAGCAGAACTAAAAGCTATGATTGTTGATAAGTAAAGGCAAATATATTGAGTAAAATATCCCCACATGCTATTATTGAAGATGGTGCAACTATAGGTAATGATGTAGAAATTGGACCATTTTGTTTTGTGTCAAAAGATGCAAAAATAGGTGATGAAACTACAATAGCACAAAACACTTGTATCTATGGCAACACAACTATTGGAAAAAATAACACTATATTCTCTCATGCTGTAATTGGTTCAATTCCTCAAGATTTAAAATTTAATGGCGAATTTGTTGAGTTAATTATTGGCGATAACAACACAATTAGAGAGTTTACACTTTTTAATCCTGGAACCAAAGGTGGTGGTGGAAAAACTATCGTTGGAAATCACAATCTTTTCATGGGTTATGTTCATTTGGGACATGATGTTATTATTGGAAATCACTGTATATTTGCAAATGCAGCTACTTTAGCTGGACATGTTGAAGTTGGTGACTATGCTGTTGTTGGTGGGATGACACCAGTTCATCAGTTTGTTCATATAGGAGACTACGCAATGATTGGAGGAGCTTCAGCTCTTGCACAAGATGTACCTCCATTTTGTATGGCTGAGGGAAATCGTGCATCACTTCGTGGACTAAACCTTACAGGACTTAGAAGACATTTAGCACGAGAAGATATAAACGAATTAAAGTCAGCATACAGAGATCTTTTTGAATCAGGCAAACCACTTAAGGATACTGCAAGCGAAATTTTAGAAAATACAAAAAACCATTATGTAAACGATTTATGTGACTTTGTACTTAAAACAAAAAGAGGAATCCCTTTTGAGAGAAAAAATTTATGATAAATAGAAAATGTAGTTTTTGTGACGCTATAGAAAATGAAGTAAATCCACTTATAGCTGGTAATGGCGTATATATTTGTAAAAATTGTGTAATTAGTGCATATAAAATTATGTTTGGTGATGAAAAAGAACAAACAAACCAAGAGCAACAATTAACAGAGACAGTAGCTAAACTGATGACACCAAAAGAGTTAAACAACTTTTTAAGTGACTATGTAATTGGGCAAGAAAGAGCAAGAAAACTTATAAGTGTAGCTGTATACAATCACTATAAACGTATATTTAAAAACGATACTGATACAGAGGATGATACAGAGATTGCAAAATCAAATGTTCTATTAATTGGTCCAACTGGTTCTGGTAAAACTTTAATGGCTCAAACAATTGCTAGAGTATTAAATGTACCTATCGCTATTGCTGATGCTACAAGTTTAACAGAAGCTGGTTATGTTGGAGAGGATGTTGAAAATATCTTAACAAAACTTATTCAAGCGGCAGATGGTGATGTAAAAAAAGCTGAACAAGGTATAGTTTTCATTGATGAAGTAGATAAAATCTCTCGCATGAGCGAAAACCGTTCTATCACTCGTGATGTCTCAGGTGAGGGTGTTCAACAAGCACTACTTAAAATCATTGAAGGTGCTGATGTAAACATTCCACCAAAGGGTGGAAGAAAACATCCTAATCAAGAGTTTACTACTATAAATACAAGAGAGATTTTATTTATATGTGGTGGTGCTTTTGATGGATTAGATGATATTTTAAAGAAAAAACAAGGTGAAAATGTTCTTGGTTTTGGACAAGAGAAAAAATCAAAAGATGAGCAAGAAACAACTTATCATATGGTTGAACCAGATGATTTAATATCTTATGGAGTTATTCCTGAGTTGATTGGTCGTCTTCCTATCATTGCATCTCTTAGTGAGATAACTGAAGAGGATATGGTTCGCATACTGACAGAGCCTAAAAATTCACTTATAAAACAATATAAAAAACTTTTCTCCATCGATAATGTAGAGCTTACTTTTGAAGATGATGCACTTAAAACAATTGCTTCAAAATCTATAAAACGCAAAACTGGTGCTCGTGGTCTTCGTGCAATTTTAGAAGAAAATATGATAGATATAATGTATGAACTTCCAGAATATGATGGTTACGAAGTTGTAATAACAAAAGAAGTTATTGAAGATAATGCACAACCAATATATATTAAAAAACAAACAAAAAAAACAGCATAAGGTAAATAAATGATTTTCAATAAACTAATCGGACTTTTCTCAAACGATTTATCAATAGATTTGGGTACAGCAAACACCATTGTTATTGCAAAGGGTCGTGGTATTATTATCAATGAGCCATCAGTAGTAGCAGTTAAAACTGAAAAATATGGTCAATCACGAGTTTTAGCGGTTGGTCAAGAAGCAAAAGATATGGTTGGTAAAACTCCTGGTAATATTAGAGCAATTAGACCAATGCGTGACGGAGTAATAGCTGATTTTGATATGACAGAAAAGATGATTAGAAAATTTATTGAAAAAGCTCATGGTCGTTCATCTTTAATATCTCCTCGTATCATTATTTGTGTCCCTTATGGACTTACTCAGGTTGAGCGTAAAGCTGTTCGAGAATCTGCATTAAGTGCTGGAGCTAGAGAAGTTTTTCTTATTGAAGAACCAATGGCCGCTGCAATTGGTGCTGGTGTCGAGATAAGAAACCCACAAGGAAATTTAGTTGTTGATATTGGTGGTGGTACTACTGAGATTGGTGTTGTTTCACTTGGTGGGCTAGTTCTTTCAAAATCAATTCGTACAGCTGGTGATAAAATTGACCAATCAATTGTCAATTATGTAAGAAAAAAATACAATCTTCTAATTGGTGAAAGAGCAGCAGAAGAGATAAAAATAAATATTGGTACTGCGGTAACATTAGATGAAGACCTTAAAATGATTGTAAATGGTAGAGATCAGGTTGAGGGACTTTTAAGTTCAGTAGAATTAACAAGTGAAGATATTCGTGAAGCTATGCGTGAACCACTTCGTGAGATTGGCGAAGCTCTTTGTGATGTAATAGAGCGTATGCCACCTGATCTAGCTGGTGATATTGTAAACCATGGTATTATTTTAACTGGTGGTGGTGCTTTAATTCGCAAACTTGATAAATATCTTTCTGACATTGTTAGAATACCTGTTTTTGTTGCAGATGAGCCTCTTTTAGCAGTTGCTCGTGGAACTGGGCGTGCTCTTGAAGAGATAGATTTACTACAAGAACTTTTTGACAATGAATAAAGGGCTACTAAGCTTTTTTATCATTTTTGTAGCACTCTTAATGGGCGCGCTTTATTATACAAATACTATTCAAAAACCTTTTATTTCAACTCTAAACTCACTTAAATCAACTTATCATGATTCTGTAAAATATATGCAAGACTCTATAAATAAACACTTTTTTCAAGCTAAAAAGATAGAATTATTACAAAAAAAAATAGAAGACTTTGAAAAAAATCATCTACAAATGATACAACTTAAATCTGAAATCGATGATATGAAAGCATTAAATAATTCAAATTTAAAATTTTCTCCTGATGTAGAGTTAACGCGTACAATATCTTATAAGGAGTTTGGTAATTTTAATAAGCTTTGGATTGATGTAGATGATTATAATAGCTCAAAAATATATGGGTTAATATATAAAGAGATGGTTGCTGGAATTGTTATATCTGAAAACAACAAAGCTTTAGCACTTTTAATAAGAGATATTAAGTGTTCATATGCTGTTTATGTTGGAAAAGAAAAAGCTCCTGGAGTTGCTCATGGAAACAATGAAAAAAATATAGTTATAGAGTTTATTCCCTCTTGGTTTAAAATTGAAAAAGGTGATGAAGTGACAACTTCTGGGCTTGATAATATTTTTTTTAAGGGATTAAAAGTTGGTAAAGTTTTGTCAGTTACAAAATCTCAAGGTTACCAAAGTGCTATAATACAACCATATTATAACTCTGATGAACCTAGCTATTTTCACATTATTAAAACTCCAAGATAATTTGCACTCATATAAACCATAAATCTAATGCATTATTAAGTACCTTTTAGCTATAATCATTGAATTTTCTAGTGTCATTCCCAACCTGATTTAAAATCTAATTAGATATCAATTCAGGTTGAAAGTGATAATATTTTAACATCTATAAAAGGTAAAAAATGCCAAAACGCACCGATATAAATACTATTTTACTTATTGGCTCAGGTCCTATTATTATTGGTCAAGCATGTGAATTTGACTACTCAGGAACTCAAGCTGTTAAAACTTTAAAGGAGTTGGGCTATCGTGTAGTTCTAATCAATTCTAACCCTGCAACAATTATGACAGATCCAGAGTTTGCTGATAGAACTTTCATTGAACCAATCAAAGAAGATGTAATTGCTAAAATCATCAAAGAAGAAAATGTAGATGCTGTACTTCCAACTATGGGTGGACAAACTGCACTAAATGTTGCAACATCTATGTATGAAAAAGGGATGCTTGAGGGTATAGAATTTTTAGGTGCAACTCCAGAAGCTATCCATAAAGGTGAGGATCGCTCAGCTTTTAATGAAGCTATGATAAAAATTGGTATGGACCTACCAAAAAGTCGTAATGCTTATAGCGTAGATGAAGCCATAAAAGCTGTTAGAGAGATTGGTTTTCCTGTAATTTCTAGAGCCTCTTTTACACTTGCTGGTGGTGGTTCAGGTGTAGCATATAATATGGAAGAGTTTAAAAAATTAGCTGAAGAGGGTTTATCTGCTTCACCTGTAAATGAAATAGAAATTATGGAATCTATGCTTGGTTGGAAAGAGTATGAGATGGAAGTTATCCGTGATAAATCAGATAACTGTATCATAGTCTGTGCCATAGAGAACTTTGACCCAATGGGTGTACATACTGGAGATTCTATCACTGTAGCCCCTGCTCTTACATTAACAGATAAAGAATACCAAAGAATGCGTGATGCTTCTTTTGCAATTTTAAGAGAGATTGGTGTAGATACTGGTGGCTCTAATGTCCAATTCTCAATCTGTCCTAAAACTGGTCGTATGATAGTCATTGAGATGAATCCTCGTGTATCTCGTTCATCTGCTCTTGCATCAAAGGCAACTGGTTACCCTATTGCAAAAGTTGCAACTCTACTAGCTGTTGGTTTTACTCTTGATGAGATTACAAATGATATCACAGGTACTCCTGCTGCTTTTGAGCCAGTAATTGATTATGTTGTTACAAAAATTCCCCGTTTTACATTTGAAAAATTTCCAGAAGCTGTAAATACTTTAAGTACAAGTATGAAATCTGTTGGTGAAGTTATGGCAATTGGTCGTACATTTAAAGAATCAGTTCAAAAAGCTCTTTGTTCACTAGAAACTGATCTTTGTGGATTTAATGAGCGTGAGGGTGATGATGAGTTTATAAAACATGAAATTCGTCGTCCAAATGCAGATCGTATCCTTTATGTAGCTGAGGGTTTTCGTCGTGGTATGAGTGTTGAAGAGATGTTTGATACTTGTGCTATTGACCCATGGTTTTTATACCAAATGCAAGAGATGTTAGAATCTGAAACAAAAATTACAGATAAAATTTTATTTGATGCAGAATTTATGAGGAGTGTCAAAGTTGACGGTTTTTCAGATAAAAGAATCTCTCAACTAATCGCTAAAAATTCAAACCATAATGTAAGTGAAGATGATGTTTATAAAGCTAGAAAAACCTTAGGAGTATCACTAGAGTTTAACGAAGTTGATACTTGTGCTGCTGAGTTTAAAGCTTTAACACCATATCTTTACTCAACTACAAACATCACTAAACTACCAAATGTAACCTCTCGTGTAAGTGATAAAAGAAAAGTTCTTATTCTTGGTGGTGGACCAAACAGAATTGGTCAGGGTATTGAGTTTGATTACTGTTGTGTTCATGCTGCATTTGCGCTTAAAGAGATGGATATTGAGTGTATTATGTATAACTGTAATCCTGAGACTGTTTCAACTGATTATGATACTTCTGATGTATTATATTTTGAACCAATTGATTTTGAGCATGTAAGAGAAGTTATAGAAAATGAGCAACCAGATGGAATTATAGTTCACTTTGGTGGGCAAACTCCTCTTAAACTTGCAGACGCATTAACAAAAATTGGTGCAAATATCTCTGGAACTCCTTCTGCTGTAATTGATTTAGCAGAGGACCGTGAACAATTTTCTGATTTTGTAAACAAACATGGACTTAAGCAGCCTGCAAATGGATTGGCTCGTAAAAAAGAGGAAGCATCTCCAATAGCAGAGAAACTTGGATATCCTGTTTTAGTGCGTCCATCATTTGTTCTGGGTGGTCGTGGGATGAAAATAGTATATTCAGAAGATGAACTCAATCAATATATGACTTTAGCAATAAGTGTTTCAAATGAAGCACCTGTTTTAATTGACAAGTTTTTAGACCAAGCGATAGAGCTTGATGTTGATGCTATTTGTGATGGAACTGATGTTTATATCGGTTCAGTTATGCAACACATTGAAGAAGCTGGAATTCATTCAGGAGATAGTGCTTGTTCCCTTCCTCCTGTAAATTTAAGTGATGAGATGATTGCAAAAGTTGAGTCTCAAACAAAAATTATAGCTCTAGGACTTGGCGTTATTGGACTTATGAATGTTCAATACGCAATTTATCAAGATGAGATTTATCTGATTGAAGTAAACCCTCGTGCATCTCGTACAGTTCCATTTGTATCTAAAGCGACAGGGATGCCACTTGCAAAAGTTGCTACTCGAGTAATGATGGGTGAGACACTAGTTAGTTCACTAGATTATTATGATAACAACAATATAGTTCATAAAGAAAATGATGTACTAAAACCTCACTTAAAAGGTCATGTATCTGTTAAAGAGGCAGTTTTTCCTTTCCATAAACTTTATGGTGCAGATTTAGTTTTATCTCCTGAGATGAAATCAACTGGTGAAGTTATGGGCATTAGTTCTAACTTTGGAATCTCTTTTGCAAAAGCACAGCTCTCTGCAGGAAATAAAATTCCAACTGATGGGACATGTTTTTTAAGTTTTGTAGATACAGATAAAAAATACGCAAAAGAGATTGGTTCTGGATTAGTTAAACATGGTTTTAAGCTTGTTGCAACTAAAGGGACACAAAAAGTTTTACAAGAAGCTGGAGTAGAGTGTGAAGTTATACTCAAAATCTCTGAAGGTCGTCCAAACATTGAAGATAGTATGAAAAATGATGAGATAGCAATGGCAATTAATACATCTGATAACAATACTTCTAAAAAAGATGCTACAGTTATTCGTCAAGAGGTATTAAAAAGAAGTATCCCATACTTTACAACTTTGAGTGCTGCTAGAGCTTTAATATTAGCACTTGATGAGATGAAAAATGATTCATGGTCAGACGTAAAAGCACTTCAAGATTTTTTAGCATAGAAAAAGATATAATTCTTTCACAAACCGACACTACTGTTGGTTTTATATCTCAAAACCATGCTAAATTATCAGAGATAAAATCACGTCCAACTTCAAAACCATTTATAAAAATATATAACTCCTTTTTAGAGTGTGAGAGTAGAATTCCTCACTCTAAAAAATCTTTTGTAAGACGAAGTAAAAAAACAACATTTATTGTAAAAAACAAAGCATTTAGAATTAATGCAAATCTTAAAAACTCACAAATCTTAAGAAATTTAAAATGGCACTACTCAA